>JASHZK010000382.1 GCA_030042575.1 Acidimicrobiales bacterium | reverse complement strand
ACGCCGTCCTCATCTTCGTTTGCTCGTCCCACTGGGCATGGCCATGCCCCTCACAGCGGTCGAACGCCGCATCCGCCGGCACGAAAACGCGCCGAGTCGGATAGTGCAGGCTGGCGAGGCCGAGATGGCTCTCAGCTGCGGCGTACTGAATGGACTGGGCTAATGCAGCCTTCCGAGGGCCCAGCGGATCCGCGTGTGAGCTCGTGTGCAGCACGATGTCAGGTCGACGTCACTCGGGTGCCGGGGCAGAGCCACTTTCGCGGTGGTCCACTCGAGCAGCCGCCGCCGCCAAGTCGGAGGCGGCGCGGAGGTGCTCGACCAGCTCCTCGAAGCGAGCGTGGGCGTTGGCCCCGCTGGTGGAGGGCATGACGTAGACAGGCCTGCCGCCCCAGCGCCGGCGCTGCTGCCCGGCTCGAGCCCCACGGTCGACGCCCGCTCGCCACCCGGCCAGGCCCACCATGCACAGGGCAGCCGGGCGGAGCCAGCGCACCATCCGTTCGACGCGGGCCAAGCCGTCGGCGTACTCCCGGACCGAGAGCTCCGAAGCGCTCGCAGTGGGGCGCTTGACCAGATCGGTCATCCCCAGGGCATGATGGCGAAGAGCGTGAAGGGGGTCGCGATCGCGGCTGACCAATCCGGCGGCTCGGGCCGCCGGCCAGAAACGGTTGCCGGGCCGGGCGAAGCCCACTCCGGCGTCGGCCGCGTACAGGCTGGGATTGAGGCCCACGACGAGCAGGGACATCCGGAGGCCCACGACGTCGGGCAACGTGCGCAGGCGTGTGGCACGAATTCGCACCACCTCTCTGTCGACCTGGCACGACTCCACGGCGAATCCGGCGCCCACGAAGATGTCGACCAGGGCGTCGGGTCGCCAGGAGGCGAAGAACCGTCCGCCCACGTCGTCGCCGGGAAGCGCATCTCCTTCGTAATCGCCGCCCAGCACCTGGACGTCCAGGAGCGCGCCCACGGTGAGCATCCGGTGGAGGTCGGCCAGCGCCACGGGGAGGCGAACCTTCGGTACGTGGAGATAGCTCATGTTGGCCCAGGCGGCCTCGAGGGTGCCGCGCCCGAAAGGCAGCGCTTCGAGATCGCCCTGGACGAGAAGAGCCCCCGGCACCTCGGTGCGGCACCGACCCAACATGCTGGCCGCCGCATCGAACCCTATGACCGGTGACCCGAGGTCGCCCGTGTAGCGACCAGCTCCGCACCCCACGTCGATGCGCAGCGCACCGCCGGGTATCCGCTTGGCGAAGCGGCGGGCGTCGGCACGGCGCACCAGACGGCGCTTGGACGCCCACTCTGGGCCCCGGCGCTCGTAGATGTCGACGGTGGCCCGCTCCACGTCAGTCGACGCTACGCAGGTGGGCAGCCGTGCTCCAGCCGGGACCCCGGGTGAAACGTCTCCCTCGCCCGAGACCAGTCGGCAGGAGCCCACTCCCAGCTGTTCGGTCCACCGAGGAGCCGAGATCTCTCGGAGGCCTTTCATGCGGCGGTGGATTGGGCGGACACAGCCCAGGCTCCCGGCCAGCCAGAAAACAGACTCCCCCGCCCCCCCGGCCTGTCGTTCATAGTAGCTGTGACGAACAGTGGGAGCCCAGGATAAGAGGGAGGGACGCCTTACCGGGAGGGCGCGGTCGGAGCCCACATAACACTCTACGGGTGCAGCACACTTAAGCGGCAGAGACAGCGGAACTCCACTGGGGCCATCGCACCTTCGTGACCCAGCCCACCTGCTCGAAGACACGGATAAGCCGAGCTGACGGGTCGATCATCCCGCGTTTGCGTCCCAGCCAGTGGTGTACGGGATTTGAGCCGCTGAGCTGCCCCGAGAGGCGCTGAACGGTGAAGCCTGGGGTGGAGGAGCCCGAGCCGACCAGGGAGTTCACGGAGGTCCGCCACTCGCGACGACCACCGCATCAATCTCAGCAAGTCCTTGCACGACGAACTGAGAGGAGATGCGGTGGTAGTCCCCAACAACATGGACGCTCTCGAGTGGCTACGCAAGCACCTCGAGGAAGACGGATCTGACCTGCTGGCCGAGATGGTGAGGGCCTTCGCCGAACGGCTCATGGGCGCCGAGGTGGAGGCAATATGCAACGCCGGCTACGGCGAGGTCACCTCCGATCGCCTGAACAGCAGAAATGGCTATCGCAGCCGGGAGCTCGACACCCGGGTGGGGACCATCGAGCTGGCCATCCCCAAACTCCGCCACGACAGCTACTACCCGGGCTGGCTCCTCGAGCCCAGACGGCGCGCCGAGCGGGCCCTCACCCAGGTGGTGGCCGAGTGCTACGTGCGAGGCGTTTCCACCCGGCGGGTGGAGGGCCTGGTGAAGACCCTCGGCATCGAGCACCTGTCGAAGTCCCAGGTGAGCCGCATGGCCAAGGACCTGGACGCCGAGGTGGCGGCGTTTCGGAACCGTCCCCTCGACGCCGGGCCCTACACCTATGTGTGGCTCGATGCCATGGTGCAGAAGGTCCGCGAGGCGGGCCGGATCCAAAACGTGGCCGTGGTCATCGCCACGGCTGTGGACAACGACGGCCACCGGGAGGTGCTCGGCCTCGACGTGATCACCACCGAGGACGGAGCGGGCTGGCTGGCCTTCCTGCGAGGCCTGGTGGCCCGGGGGCTCAACGGGACGGCTCTCGTGGTCTCTGACGCCCACGTCGGGCTCGTCGACGCTGTCTCCTCGACCCTCGGGTCGACCTGGCAGCGGTGCCGCACCCACTTCATGCGGAATCTGCTCACCCGGGTGCCCAAATCCACCCAGGGCCTCGTGGCCACCTTGGTCCGCTCGATCTTCGAGCAGCCCGACTCCGAGCAGGTGTGGGCGCAGCACGCCCGGGTGGTGGAACAGCTCCAAGAGAAGTTCCCCGAGGCGGCCGTCCTGCTCGCCGACGCCGGTCCCGACGTGTTGGCGTTCACCGGCTTCCCCAAGGAGCACTGGCGTCAGATCTGGTCGAACAACCCCCAGGAGCGGCTCAACCGGGAGCTGCGCCGGCGCACCGACGTCGTGGGCATCTTCCCCAACCGTGACGCCGTCGTTCGCCTGGTGGGGGCGGTGCTCGCCGAGCAGCACGACGAATGGGCCGTGTGCCGCCGCTACATGGCGGTCGAACACCTGGCCCGGGCTCGAATGACCGTCATCGCTGGCGACGCAGAAGAGGTGACTCAGGCAGAGCTCGCCGAAGTCAGCTAGACAGAGATACCGAGGTTGATGTGGTGGTCGTCGTTACACCACTCGGCGGGACGTGGCCGGAAGATCGCGCACGGATCGCGCGCGAAGGCCATTTCGAGTTCGCTGTCCACACCTCGCGCCAAGCACAGAAACCCGAGTCCACTAGGGAGAACAGCGTGGCAGCCCCAACGGGATTCGAACCCGTGTCTCCACCTTGAGAGGTTCGCCACGCCTCTAGACGAGACGTGATGACTACCAGCAGAAATGCATCCTGAACTGGGGAAATGCCCAGTTCAGACTTCGCATCGCTGTGGGTCATTTTGCATCGTTTTTCGACCTGTGACGGACGAAATACGGACGAAAAATTCCTCGACCGGTCACGAACGGGTTCGTCACTCACCGTGACTCCATCATTGGGTCCAACCTCTGCCCTCAGCGGTCCTGGCGTCCCCACAACCTTTGCCGCCTCGCACGGGACTTCGGATGGGGTGAAAGACCGGGGCTGGACACAGAGGGCGTCGAACGATCAGGTCGGGCGCAACCAGCCTAGTGCC
>JASHZK010000381.1 GCA_030042575.1 Acidimicrobiales bacterium | reverse complement strand
GGGCAGGTCGACGTGGTGCGCCGCCATCTCCGAGATGTGGACCAGGCCCTCGATGCCGTCGCCTACCTGCACGAAGGCACCGAACGGCACCAACTTGGTGATGCGGCCGTAGACGAGCTGGCCCACGGAGTGGCTGTCGGCGAACTCCTGCCAGGGGTCCGACTGCGTCGCCTTGAGCGACAGGCTGATGCGCTCCTTGTCGAGATCGACGTCGAGCACCTCGACCTCGATCTCGTCGCCCACCGACACCACCGAGGACGGGTGGTCGACGTGCTTCCAGGAGAGCTCGGAGACGTGCACGAGGCCGTCCATGCCGCCGAGGTCCACGAAGGCGCCGAAGTTGACCACCGAGGACACCACGCCGCGACGGCGTTCGCCGGGCTTCAAATTGGCCAGGAAGTCGCCGCGCTGCTCTTTCTGCGTCTCCTCCAGATAAGCCCGTCGGGACAACACCACGTTGTTGCGGTTGCGGTCGAGCTCGATGATCTTGGCCTCGAGGGTCCGGCCCACGTAGGGCTGGAGCTCGCGGACCCGCCGCAGTTCCACCAGTGAGGCCGGGAGGAAGCCGCGCAGGCCGATGTCCACGATGAGGCCGCCCTTCACCACCTCGATGACCGGCCCCCGCACCACGCCGTCGGAATCCTTGATCTTCTCGATGGTGCCCCAGGCCCGCTCGTACTGAGCGCGCTTCTTCGACAGCACCAGCCGGCCCTCTTTGTCCTCCTTCTGGAGGACGAGAGCCTCGATGCGGTCGCCCAGGTGCACGATCTCGTTGGGGTCGACGTCGTTGCGGATGGAGAGCTCCCGGGCCGGGATCACGCCCTCGGACTTGAAACCGATGTCCAGCAGGACCTCGTCCTTGTCGATCTTCACCACCGAACCCTCGACGATGTCCCCGTCGTCGAACTCGACGATGGTGGAAGCCACCGCCTCTTCCAACGACGCCCCGTTCAGGTCGTCCTCGACGATGGGCGGAGCCACGTAGTTGCCGTTCTCGTCGAACGAACCGTGGTGGGTGGACAGGAGGACGGCGGTGGCGCCGGGAAGGCCTTCGGCCGCGGCGGCGGGGACCGCCGGATCGTCGGCGCCGGCGGGGCCGGCGGCAGGGTCGGACATGAAGGTGGGATGCTCTTTTCTGGTAGGGGACGAGTCACCGGCGCGATGTGCACGCGCTCGATCCGGCCACTGCGGTGGCCGGTTCCCGAAGCCTAGCCTTTGGCCTGGCCCCAGGACTCCCCCCACGCCGAGGACACCTCCAGCGGCACGGCCAGCTGCGCCTCGTGGGCCACGGCGGCCATGACTTCGGGCACCAGCACCCCGACGGCGTCGGACTCGTCTCGAGGCACCTCGACCAGGACCTCGTCGTGCACCTGGAGCACCAGGCGCGACTGCAGGCGCCGCTGGGCCAAGGCGGAGTCGAGGCGGACCAGCGCCACCTTGAACAGATCGGCGGCCAACCCCTGGATGCCGGCGTTCATGGCCTGGCGCTCGGCGGCCATCCGGAGGTTGCGGTTGGGCGAATTCAGGTCGGGCAGGGGGCGACGGCGACCGTACAGGGTGACCGTGTAGCCCAGGGAGCGGGCTTCGTCGACGGTCTGCTCCATGTAGGCCCGCACCGCCGGGAAGGCGGCGAAATAGGCGTCGAGGATGTCTTGCGCTTCGGTCGTCTCGATGGCCAGACGCTGGGCCAGGCCGTAGGCCTCCATGCCGTAGGCCAGGCCGTAGGAGACCATCTTGGCCCGGTTGCGCTGGGCGGCCGTGACCTCCTCGGGCGGGACGCCGAAGACGCGGGCGGCGGTGGTGCGATGGACGTCGCGGTGTTCGGCGAAGGCGGCCACCAGGCCGGGGTCGCCGGACAGGTGGGCGATGACGCGTAGCTCGACCTGGTCGTAGTCGGCCACCAGGAGGCGATGGCCGGGGGCGGGCACGAAGGCGTCGCGTAGTCGGCGGCCGATCTCGCTGCGCACGGGGATGTTGTGGAGGTTGGGGCGGTCCGACGACAGTCGTCCCGTGCGCGCCACCGTCTGGTGGAAGGTGGCGTGGATGCGCCCGTCGGAGGCCACCTCGGCCAGAAGGCTCTCGCCGTAGGTGGAGCGCAGCTTCTCCACCTCCCGGTACTGGAGCAGGGCGCCGATCACGGGGTGCTGGTCACGCAGGCGCTCGAGGGTGGCGGCGTCGGTGGAGTAACCCGTTTTGGTGCGCCGGCCCGGGGAGAGCCCGAGCTTGTCGTAGAGGACGGTGCGCAGCTGGGGTGTGGAATTCACGTTGAACACTTCGCCCGCCAGGCGGTGGACCTCGGCCTCGAGCGTCTGGCATTGAGTGGCGAGCTCCTTGGACACCCGCCGCAAGATGTCGGCGTCCACGGCGATGCCGGCCACCTCCATGTGGGCCAGCACCCGCACCAGGGGCCGCTCCACCTCGTCGTGGAGGCGCTCGAGCCCGGCCGACTCCAGGGCCCGTCGGAGCACGGCGACCAGACCACCGAGGACGACGGCCCGCCGTGCTTGTTCGATGGCCAGGTCCTCGGGCGCATGGTCGAGCGCCAACTGGCCGGAGCCGCCTCCCGTTGGGCCCCCGAGTCCCACGCCCAGGCGCGTGTCGGCCAGCTCCTCCAGCCGGTAGCTGCTCGAGGAGGGATCGAGCAGGTAGGCAGCCACCGCCGTGTCCATCTCGAGGCCGGCCACGTCGATGCCGAGTGGCAGGAGGCTCCGCATGAGCTCCTTGGCCCCGTGGGCCACCAGCCGCGCCCCACCGGTGCCGAGGAGCGCGCCCAGTGTCGCCACCACCGAGGGGACTTCGAGCACGTCCGCCGTCAGCCACAGCACCGTGGGCAGGGGCGCCGTTCCCCCGTCGGGTCCAGCCGAGGCGCCGGCGGCGCCGGGAGACGACAGCTGGTGGCGCACGAGATCGGTGACGTCGGCCAGCGCCAGACCGGCCAGAGGTGATCGTCCGGGCTCGCCCACCCAGCACGGGGCGGCCGAGAGCAGGACGGGCGGCCGAGCCAGGATCGAGAGCGCCCCGGCCAGCTCGGACGTCGGCCGGTGTTCGGGCACCACGGCGCTGAGATCGAGGGTGAACGGCGACACGGCCGCCTGCTGGGCCGTGGAGCGAGGAAGCGAGTCCGCGTCTCCCTCGCCCATGATCGGCGTCAGGCGCCCCCAAAGGGCCTTGAGCTCGAGCTCGGCGAACACGTGGCGGACCTGGTCGCGGTCCCATCGACCCAGGGCCAGGTCCTCGATGCCGACCGGCAGCGCCACGTCGCGACGCAGTGGGATGACGGCCGCGTTGCGTCGGAGGGCGTCTTCGTGGTCGGCCAGGCTCTGGCGTAGCTTGGGCGACTGTTCGTCCAGGTGGGCCAGGATCCCGTCGAGGTCGCCGTAACCGTTGACCAGCTTGGCCGCCGTTTTCTCCCCCACCCCCGGCACCCCGGGGAGGTTGTCGGACTGGTCGCCGCGCAGTGCGGCCAGAATCGGGTACTGCTGGGCCGACACCCCGGTGCGCTCGAGGATGCCCGCCTCGTCGTAGACGACCGTGTCGGAGAGCCCGCGCCGGGTGTACATGACCCTGACGTAGGGGTCCTCCACCAGTTGGAAGCAGTCACGGTCTCCGGTGACGACCACCACCTCCCGGCCGGCGTCGCGGGCCTGGGTGGCCAGGGTGGCCAGGACGTCGTCGGCCTCGAATCCGGGCATCTCGACCATGGTGATGCCCAGGGCCGAGAGGACCTGGCGCACCAGGGCGAACTGCGGACCGAGCAGATCGGGGGTCTCGGGGCGGTTGCCCTTGTAGTCGGGGACGATGTCGTCCCGGAAGGTGGGCTCGGGCCGGTCGAAGGCGACGCCCAGGCCACTGGGCGACTGGTCGCGCAAGAGCATCACCACCATGGACGTGAAGCCGTGCACGGCATTGGTCACCTGCCCCGAGGTGGTGGCCAGGTCGGTGGGGAGGGCGAAGAAGGCCCGGAAGACGAGCGAATTGCCGTCGAGCAGATAGAGGGCGCCGGAGGGGGGCGGTACGGGGGTCGATGGCACCGTGCTCA
>JASHZK010000380.1 GCA_030042575.1 Acidimicrobiales bacterium | reverse complement strand
CACCGGGTCTCCTTGGCGAAGAAAGCCGTTGCCCGCTTCAAGATGCCGACGTCCTCACGGAGCTGGCGGTTCTCTCGGCGCAGCTCCACGAGCTCCTTGTGCTCCTCGGTGCTGAGCCCGGCACGATCGCCAGCGTCGATCTCGGCCTGGTGCACCCAGGCACGCACCGCCGTCTCCGTCAGGTCGAACTCCCGCGCCACCTGGGTGATCGTGCGGTCGCCGGCACGGCAGCGATCGACGATGTCAGCCTTGAACTCCGGGGTGAACGACCGACGGGGACGGGGCTTCTTCTTCCGCTCCATGGTCTCCATGATGGGCATCCTTTCTGGTGCTTCGCACCTGATGGTGGATGTCCGTCAAACCGGGAGAAGCCCAGTGAGCATCTTCTCGCTCCTGTGGATGACGAGGCAGACTGGCGCCTGTGATCGAGGTACCCCAGACGCGCTATGCCGAGTCCCCTGAAGGGGTCTACCTGGCCTATCAGACCTTCGGCGAGGGGCTGGAGGACCTCCTTCTACCGCTTCCCGGCGGGGTGGCGCTCGACCTGGCGTGGGACGATCCCGTCATCAGTGCCGGATTGCGCCGGCTGGGCACCTTCAGCCGGGTCATCGCCTTCGACTGTCAGGGTTTCGGAAGCTCCTGGCGGGTCGACCCCAAGTCCGTCCCCGCCCTCCAGACCTGGAGCGACTGTTACGGCACGGCGATGGCGGCCGGGGGCCGACAGTGTGCGGCGATCTTCGCTTGGGGTGAAGCAACGTCTGGGGCCATGTTGTTCGCCGCCACTTACCCAGAGTGCGTGTCGAGCATGGTTCTGGTCAACGCCTACGCCCGTAACACACGGAGCACGGAGTGCCCGTGGGGGATGCCCGAACACCTCGTCAAGGCCTATGGCGCCGCCATTCGTGACAATTGGGGCACCGGCGTGGCGACGAAATTCCGAGACCCGAGCCTCGTGCAGAACGAGGAGGATCAACTCCGGTGGGCGCGCATGGAGCGACTCTCGGCCACTCCCGACGCCGTCGAGGCGGCGACGATATCGGTCATGAGGAGCGATGTCACGGATGTGCTCTCGGCCATTCGGGCCCCGACCCTGGTCATAAGTCGGGTCGGGGATCGACATGTGCGCTACGAACACGGCGGCTACATCGCTGATCGCATTCCCGGCGCCACTTGGGTGCGCTTGGAGGGGGGAGACCATACCCCGTTCGCCGGAGACTCTGAGCGTCTGCTCAACGAGGCACAGGATTTCATTACCGGCTCGCGGTTGGTGCCGGTGCTGGATCGCGTCTTGGCCACGGTGCTCTTCACCGACATCGTTGATTCCACGGGCCATGCGGCACAACTGGGCGACCGACAGTGGCGGGAGGCGCTCAACCGCTACGACGATCTCGTCATGCGTCAACTCGAACGCTTTCGTGGACGGCACGTTAAAGGCACCGGTGACGGCACGTTGGCAACCTTCGATGGCCCCGCCCGTGCCGTCGAATGCGCTCGGGCCATCGTTCGTCGCATCGGGGACGACCTTGGTTTTCACATACGGGCGGGAATTCATACCGGCGAGGTCGAGACCCGGGGGGACGATATAGCAGGTATGGCCGTGCACATCGCGGCGCGGGTGGCGGAGTGTGCAAGTGCCGATCAAGTCATAACTTCGAGCACCGTCAAGGACCTCGTTGTGGGCTCTGGCATCGAGTTCGCCGACCGGGGTGAGCACGAGCTGAAGGGAGTGCCCGGCTCCTGGAAGCTGTTCGCCGTCACCGGCTGAACCGTCGGCTCGGCGCCACGCTCTTGTCAGCGCCGACCCTATCCTATTGACAGACATCGATGTGAGCACGATACTTGTCGCATCGACTACGGTCAATCCATGTAGGAGGTCGCATGTCTCGCGTGCAGCTGGCCCTCAACGTCTCCGACCTTGACGCGGCCATCGACTTCTATTCCAGGCTCTTCGCGGCGACTCCGGCCAAGGTCCGCCCGGGCTACGCCAACTTCGCCGTCGATGACCCGCCCCTCAAGCTGGTGCTCGTCGAGAACCCCGTAAGCCGAGCCCACGGCATCGGCGGGGCGCTCAACCACCTCGGAGTCGAAGTCGAGCATACGGGGTTGGTCGTCCAGGCCAGGCGCCTCTCTGCCGACGGATTGGTCACCACCGATGAGCACGGCACGACGTGCTGTCACGCCGTTCAGGACAAAGTATGGGTCGACGATCCTGACGGCACCTCGTGGGAGATCTACGCGATTCTCTCTGACGCTCCGGCCGAAGGTGGGTCGTACGTCACCGGCATCTCTCGCCAGATTCGGAGCGGCGTCGCCCCGTCGGCGACCGCTTGTTGTTGAACATCGATGGACCGTGCCGTGTTATGGCGTCGGCTGACAGCCGAATTCCTCGGTTCGGCCTTCTTGTCCGCGGTGGTCATTGGATCGGGTATCGCCGCCGAACGGCTCTCACCTGGGAACACGGGAATCGAGCTCCTCGAGAACGCCGCCGCCACCGCGGCGGGACTGTTTGCCATCATCCTCATGTTCGGCCCGGTGTCCGGCGGGCACTTCAACCCCGTGATCTCCTTCGTGGATGCCGCATTCAGGGGTCTGGCGTGGCCAGACGCCGCCGCCTATGTCTGTGCCCAGGTGACGGGGTGCGTCGTGGGCGCAGTGGTTGCCAACGTCATGTTCTCCATTCCCGCGGCGGAACTCTCCACC
>JASHZK010000379.1 GCA_030042575.1 Acidimicrobiales bacterium | reverse complement strand
AGAAGACGGCTCAGTCCTGCAAAAAGAGCCCGGTCGGCTGGCCGAAGAGCGGGGCGAGTGACCTGTCGGCGGAGCACCGTGACCTCATGTCGGAGGATGACAACCTCGACGGCCAGATCGCCTGTGTCACGCCGTTGCAAACGTCGGAGCTCGAGCACCCGGAGGAAGGCGAGATAGAGAAAGGACAGAGCCATCGCCCACCGTCATCGCTTGAGACCAGCTGGCGCAATTCCCCAGCTCAGGACATACGGATGAGATTTTCGGCACCCACAGGCCTGAACGCTCAGAGCCTATAGACGACCCCCGGAGTGACAACGGTTGGCACGGCTCCGTTGGCACCACGGCTCGAAATTTGCAGGTGTCAAAGCGAGCGGACCGCCGCGTCGGTCGGTACCCTTTGTCATCGTGGTGGACGTGCCCAAGACTCGCTATGCCAAATGTGGCGACATCGACATCGCCTACCAGGTGCTGGGCGAGGGACCGCGCGATGTACTTCTGTGCACCGGTGCAGCTATCCCGATTGAGTGCATGGATGAAGAACCGTCCATGACGCGATTTCAGCGTCGACTGGCGTCCTTCGGTCGACTTGTCCGTTTTGATGTGCGAGGGACGGGCTTGTCGGAACGCGGAACAGCCTCGGCCCCGCCGACTTCAGAGCATTGGGCACAAGACGCATTGGCGGTCTTGGATGCCGCCGGGTCCGAGCAAGCGGCCGTGGTCGCTCCTTTCCTCGCTTCGCCCCTGGGAATCGTGGCGGCAGCGACACACCCCGAACGCGTGAGCCAACTGGTCATCGTGAACGGTACCGCTCGTATGACCTGGGCCCCCGACTTTCCCCAGGGCATTCCGCAGAGTCTGGTCGACTCGGTGCTGAGCGGCGGTGTCGAGCCCGATGCCGTCGAGCAGGGCCTTGACGTCTTAGCGATGCTTGCTCCCAGCGCAGCCGACGACCCAGCCTTTCGCACCTGGTTCGATCGGGCGGGCAACCTGCAAGCCGCCCCGGCCATGGCTCGGGCACTGATGAGGGTTTTCTTCGACACCGACGTTCGCTACCTCTTGCCGGAGATCGGTGTGCCAACGCTGATCATTCACCGAAGGGATGTCCCCGTGGCCGGCGTCGGCCGAGGCCGCTATCTCGCCGAGCACATTCCGGGCGCGAAGTACGTCGAGCTACCGGGGGCCGATGCCCTCTACTGGGTGGGTGACACCCGACGGATGCTCGACGAGATCGAAGAGTTCGTGACCGGTGTCCGCGGTGGCTCGGGCGTCGAACGGGAGTTGGCCACCGTGCTTTTCACCGACATCGTGGGGTCCACGGACCAGGCCGCCCGGCTCGGCGATAGCCGATGGCGCGACCTCCTGGATCGCCACGATCACACTGCGCGTACCCAGATCGAGCGCTTTCGTGGTCGGGTGGTCAACACCCTGGGCGATGGATTCGTGGCGACCTTCGACAGCCCGCGTCGCGCCATCGAGTGTGCGCTGGCCATCCGCGATACCGTGAAGGCGTACGACATAGACGTCCGGGCCGGGATACACACTGGTGAGATCGAAGTCCGTGGTGACGATGTGGCCGGATTGGCCGTCCACATCGGTGCCCGAGTCTCGGCTCTTGCTGCCACAGGGGAGGTGCTCGTGTCCGGCGCCGTCCCGCCCCTCCTAGCTGGCTCCGGAATCGAGTTTGCCGACCGGGGCGAGCACGATCTGAAAGGTGTACCCGGAACGTGGCGAGTCCTCGCCGTGGTGGGTTGACCCATCGCCACGGGCCATTGGGATGAACTGTGACGCCGGTGGTCCACCCTCGACGGCGACCGAGCTCGATGAAGAAGAGCACGTAGAGCCGCCGCAGGAAGGCGGTATCCACGGTGAAGAAGTCCGTGGCCACGACCCCGGACGCCTGGTCCTTCCGAAATGCCGCCAGGTCCTTCTTGCCGAGGAGCGGGTCCGGAGCCGCTTTCGGCCAGGATCTTTGCGATCGTGCTGGGGCCCAACCGGTGGACAGCCTCAGAACCTCCGGCCACGCCAGGAGGGCCGAGGCGACCGGGACCGCCGGACCTCGGGATTACGGGCTTGTCGGAGAAGCGGGCCCGACGAAGCATCGGCACCTGCCGCCGCTGAGCGCTCGTAAGGCCCGGCAAATCTCTTTGCGGGTGACCAATGCGCTTCATCCCCAGTTCCCTGCCGTCTTTCGAAGAGTTCAGCACCTCCGCGGGGGAGTCTGTTGGTTGTCGAGGAAGCCGGCGCTGCCGAGAACTCGGGTCGAGGCTAACGTTGCGGCGTGAGTCCTCAGCGGCGACTTTCAGACCTCCCCATCGAAGAGAAAGCCAGCCGCTCATCTAGCTTCGGACGAGCTGCCACCCACTATGAACGGTATCGTCCGGGACCACCAGCAGAGGCAGTCGATTGGCTCCTCGCTCGGCCTGTGGAGACTGTCGTCGACCTCGGAGCGGGCACTGGAGCCTTGACCCGGCTTCTCGTCGACCGGGTGGGTCAGGTTATCGCCGTAGAGCCCGACGAGCGGATGAGACAGGTTCTTTCAGCCGAGGTGCCAGACGCTTCGGTGGTCGACGGCCGAGGTGAGGCGCTCCCTCTTCCTGATGACGCTGCTGACGCTGTTCTCGCTTCATCCTCCTGGCACTGGGTGGACCCGCTCCTCGGACTGCCGGAGGTGGGTCGGGTCCTTCGGCGTGGGGGATTTCTCGGAACCATGTGGTCGGGACCGGACCTCGATAGTCCGTTTATCGCCCAGGCGCAAGCTCTTCTCGCCGGCGTGAGCGAGGGCGCGACTGGATCAAAGGGCGCGGCGGGGACGCTTCAGGCCATTTCGGACATCGCCCCGGAGTCGCTTCGCATTCCCGAATGGATGCCTTTCTGCGAGCCGGAGATGCAAACCTTCCGCTGGGACATCGCCTTGACTGCTGACGATCTGGTTGGGCTTCTCGGGACGTTCAGTTGGGTTCTTCTTCTGGCAGAACAGGAGCGAGACGAGCTGTTCGCCACGGCCCGTCGCCTCCTTGGAGGTGCACTCGGCGTCGAGGGTGATGTCACGGTGGACGTAGGCTTTCGCTGCGACACGTTTAGAACCTGGTTGCGCGACTGAGCGAATGCCATCTGGCGGCGGACAGGAATACGCCAGAGACCGGACCACTCGGGTCGCACATTATGAGTGCCCTCGCAGGCTGCTGATCTTGGGCCTCGGTAGCGCGGCACCGTCCGTATGGGTTGGTGATGGATCCGTTCGCCTTACTGTGAAGAGGAGGATCTCGGGATCCTGGCAATCTCGGACCGGGCAGAAGCCGCTATGTCTGCCCCGGTGTTGGCGTGGCCGCCGATTCCCAGCCCCCTTCCGGTGATTCGGTGAGCAGCACCCAGGTGCGCTCTTTGAGTGTGCTGTCACCAGCGGCGGTAACGACGATCTCGGTGAGTTCGGCGACCACTCCCAGCTGCTTCTCGCGATCGAGCACCCCGATCGGGGTCAGCACTTGGACCCGGACGTGATTGGATTCGCCGTTTACGTCCGAGATTGAGTCAGGTGGAAGCTCGTGGACGAACGCAGCGGTGTTGTTCCTGAAGAGGGCCAGATCAGGCACCTTCTCCCATCGCATGACCGCTGCTGCGAGGTCCTTAGCAAGTTCGTGGCGGTCGGCGAAGGTCCCCGCGGCAGCGTACACATCGATCATGGGCATGACTGTCCTCCCTCGGTAATATGACGAGTGTCATAGACGAAGCGGGACCATATCTATGACGTACGTCATAGTCAAGGGGAGTGATGTCGCCCGACAGCCGATCGAGCATGGTCCGAAGTGCGGCGGTCCTCATGGGAGCCCATGGGATGAACGCCACCTCGTTCTCTGAGGTCCTGGCTGAGAGTGGGGCACCGAGGGGCTCCATCTACCACCACTTCCCCCGAGGAAAAGAGGAGCTGGCCGAGGACGCCATCGCCTGGACTACCGAACAGATCCTGGCTCACATGGCGGCGTGTCCGGCCAAGACCCCTCGTGGGGTACTCGATTGGTTCATCGACCTCTGGCGTGAAGTCGCCCGGCGCACTGCTGGAGCCGGTGGTTGCGCGGTCGCGGGCGTGGCGGTCGACACCGATGCCGGATACACACTTCTCGAACCGGTCCGTGTGGCATTCCGGCTGTGGACCGACGCCCTGGCTTCCCGATTGC
>JASHZK010000041.1 GCA_030042575.1 Acidimicrobiales bacterium | reverse complement strand
GCTCGGGATCGGTGCCGTGGGCTCGACCGATTCGGCGCCGGCCGCCACCACCCTGGACGACACCCTGCCCGTGGTGGTGGCCCAGGGACCTTCGCAGAGCCTCTATCTCTACTGGGAGGCACCTGACGCCCAGTGGTACGGACCGCTCGGGATCGGGGCGCCGGGAACGGCATGGTCGGCGCCCTCGGTGGTCGTGGGACAAAACGGGCTCCCGGTCGTCTCGGTGCAAGGTCCCGAGCACTCCTTGTACCTCTACTGGGAGGAACCGGGTGGCCAGTGGGAGGGGCCGTTCCAGGTCGGTGACGTGGGCACTACCTACTCGTCGCCGTCCATGGCGCAAGGCTCCTCCGATCTCCCCATGATCGCCGTGCAGGGACCCGACAACAGCCTGTGGACGTACCAGGAGGACGGTTCCGGTCAGTGGACGACCACCATGGGGGTGGGCCCGATCGGCTCGACCTTCTCTTCCCCGTCTTTGGCCACCAGTCCTTCTGGTCGGGCGGTGATCGCCGTGCAAGGGCCGGCCGACAGCCTCTCGGTCTATTGGCAGGCGGGCGATCCCGCCCAGTGGTACGGACCGCTCGGACCCGGCGCATCGGGGTCCACCGACGCCGCCCCCTCGGTCGGCATCAGCGGCACCGGAGAGCCGGTCGTGGCCGTCCAAGGACCGAGCGACACGCTGTCGGTCTACTGGGAAGCGGCCGACAACCAGTGGTACGGACCGCTCGGACCCGGGGTGCCCGGATCCACCAACGCCGCCCCTTCGGTGGCCATCAATGAAGCCGGGGAACCGGTGGTGGGAGTGGAGGGACCGAGCAACACGCTGTGGATCTACTGGAAAGCGGCCGACGACCAGTGGTATGGACCTCTCGGACCCGGCGCGCCCGGATCGGTGAACGGTTCGGCCGATCCGGGCTCACAGAACCCCGCACCGACTCCCCCCAGCGCCCTGGGCAACCACATCGCCGCCGTGGCCGTGAGCGAGGACGGCGTGTCCGACGATCCGGCCAGCACCAATTTCTCCTTCGACTGCAACCCCTTCACCACCTTGCTCTACCCGGACATGGCCGATTCCTCGTGCGGATACGACGCTGCCTTCGGTGTGCAGGACGGCAACGAAGAATGGTGCGCCGATTTCGCCAAGTGGGTGTGGCAGGCCTCGGGGGTCACCTCCGACCTCGATGTGCTCACGCCCAGCGCCGCCACCTTCTACACGTGGGGAGTGGCCAATGGCGAGAGCATGCCGGTCTTCTCGGGCTCTCCCCAGGTGGGTGATGCCATCGTCTTCTTTCCACCGGGCGACCTCGGTACGTACGCCGATCACGTAGGGATCGTCTCGGCTGTCAACAGCAACGGGACCATCAACATCGTGAACGGTGATTTCCTGAACGGGTCCAACATCGAGGTGGAGGAAGACGACGACGTCCTCCCCGGGCCCTACGCTGCCGCCATCTGGAACCCAGGGGAGGAGTGGGTCTACGTCGCGCCCTAGCGCGGCCCCGTCCCCGTCCCATACCCGCAGGTTGGCGGACAACTTCACGACAATCTCCCCCCTTTTTCGTTCAGCACCTGGGGTTCCAGGGTCGATAGCCCTCTATGCAATTGCGGCCCCCGATTGCACGGCGGTCAGCCGCCGTCATCTTCGCCTTGGCGCTGGCTACTTCGGCCTCGGTGCATTTCCTCGGCGCAAACGCCGGCGCCCTTGTTCGACAGGCGGTCCCGGCGGTGCACGGCGCCCGGCACAGTCCGAGTCCCGTCACCGCTACCACGGGCGACGTACCGCCCGATAACCCGCCGGCGAACATCGCGCCTGACCCGAACTTCGAGAACGACTGTTCGGGATCGGCCTACGACAACTCCGCCGGTTGCACCAACGCCGCGCTCGAAGCCATCGACAACGCCCGGAGCCAGGAGGGTGTGGGGCCGATGGACCTTCCCTCCACTTGGTACTCGCTCACCCCCCAGCAGCAGATGTTCGTGGCCGTGGACCTCGAGCGCACGGCCAGAGGATTGCCTCCGCTCAGCGCCATGGACAGCGCCCTCGACAGCTCGGCCCAGCAGGCTGCCGCCGCCGGCGAAGATCCCAGCCCGCCGTCCGGGTTCCCCTGGACGCAGTGGGGCGGCAACTGGGCCGGCGCCGTGGGGAACCCGCTCGCGGCCATCTACTACTGGATGTACGACGACGGCGAGGGCTCGAACAACGTCGACTGCACCCCGTCCGACACCAGTGGCTGCTGGGGTCACCGCGACAACATCCTCATGAACATGAGCTGCCGGCCGTGCGTGGGCGGCACCGGGTTCTCCGCCGGCGGCTACGAGGGTTACCCCAGTTGGACTGCGCTCATCGTCGACTCCTCCGGGGACCCGCAGGTCGCCTACACCTACGCCGAGCTCGTGGGTGACCCCTCCAGCGCTGCGTCGGGGCTATCGGACCCGGTGTCCTCCCCGTCCATCGCCATCGGGCCCGACGGGCTGCCCACCGTGGCCGTGCAGGGACCCGGCAACGCCCTGTGGCTGTACTGGGAGGCGTCCGACGCCCAGTGGTACGGACCGCTCGGGGTGGGCGGCGGTGGCTCCAGCGAGCTGGCCCCCAGCGTGGCCATCGGCCCCTCGGGCCTGCCGGCCGTGGCCAGCCAGGCCCAAGGCGACGCCCTGTGGCTCTTCTGGGAGGCGTCCGACGCCCGGTGGTACGGACCGCTCGGAGTGTCGTAGCGCCAGCTCGGCGGTCCTCCTCCCCCAGGTCAGCTCGGTCGTGACCG
>JASHZK010000378.1 GCA_030042575.1 Acidimicrobiales bacterium | reverse complement strand
TACTTCAGCGCCAACTACGTCCTCGTCTCATCCCAGCCCCGCACCTACATCTACAACCATGTGACCCGCCGTCCCACGCCCCAGGCCCAGGCGCTGCTCAGGGCGGCGGTGTCGGCCTCCGGCCGAGGTCAGGCCGCCCAGGCCTCGGCTGACTTCGAGGCTGCCTCCGCCGTCGATCCAGCCGATCCCTACGTGCCCTACGACCTCGGCGTGGCCGCTCAGCGCCAGCGTCGCACCACTGCGGCCACGGTGGATTACCGACGAGCCCTGTTCCTGGACCCGGACTTCGTCTCGGCCATGTTCAACCTCGCCCTCCTCGACGCACCGTCGGACCCGGCGGCCGCCATCTCCTGGTATCAGAGGATCCTTTCCGTGAAGCCCAAGGCGCCGGAAGCCGAGCTCAACCTCGGTGTCCTGCTCTACCGGTCGGGCCAGGATGCCCAGGGACTCTCTCTGATTCAGAGCGCCGTCGCTCAGTCACCGGGCTTGGCCGCCGACGTCCCTGCTGACATCCCGTTCACCCAGCCCAAAGCCGCCTCGTCCTCGAAGCCGACAGGCAAACGATGACCAGCGGAACCTCGGCCGTGAGGGCCAGTCCTCCTCGGTGGTCGCTGGCCATGATCGTGAAGAACGAGGCGGCGCTCTTGGGCCAGCTGCTGGAGGAGGCCAAGGCGGTATGCGACGAGCTCGTGGTGGTCGACACCGGATCGACCGACGACACGAGATCGGTGGCCGAGCAGCACGGGGCCAAGATCTTCGACTTCGCATGGACAGACGACTTCGCCGCCGCCCGCAACTTCGCCCTCGAGCAGTGCACCGGCCAGTGGATGTTGTGGCTCGACGCCGACGATCGCCTGCCCCCTGCTGCCCGGAAGGGATTTGTGCAGTTGAAGCAGGAGCTGGCTCGCCGCTCTGAAGTCTCGGTGGTCATGGTTCCCTACCGGGTGGCCTTCGCGGCCGATGATCCGGCTCACTGCACCTTCAGCTACGAGCGCGAACGTGTCGTCCGGCTCGGCCCCGGCGTCCGGTGGGCGGGAGCCATCCACGAAGTCGTCGTGGCCGCCGGCGGCCGGACCATCCGGTGGCCCGAGGCGTGGGTCGAGCACCGCCCGCCTCCAGAGCGCGCCGAGAGCAAGGTGGGAAGGAACCTGCGGATCCTCGAGAAGGCCTACGGCGAGGGGGACCGTACCTCGCGGACCCTCTTCTATTTCGGCAACGAGCTCCGAGAGCACCGGCGCTTCCAAGAGGCTCTGGACGTCTATCGCCAGTACCTGGAGCACACCGACGTGGTCGACTGGGAGCGCTACTCCGCTTTGCTCCATGTCTCGGAGTGCCTCGGTGCCCTGGAGCGCCATGACGACAAGCTGGGCGCCCTGTTGGACGCGGTGCGCCTGGACAGCACCAGGGCCGAAGCCTTCGTCCGACTCGGGCTCCACCATTACGAGCGCCGCCAGTGGCCACAAGCTGCCCCCTTCTTCGCCGCCGCCACGCAAGCCACCCGGCCCGCCGAGGGCTTCATCGACGAGGCGCACTACAGCTGGGTGCCCTGGGACTACCTGTCCATCTGCTTCAGCGAATTGGGCCGATACCAAGAGGCCATGGATGCCACCCTTCGAGCGCTGCGAACGACGAATGACCGCAAGCGCCTCTTCGCCAACATGGAGTTCTATCTGAACCAGCTGCGACCGGAGTCGGACCCGGGCAGCTCTTGATGGCCAAGGCTCAGGCACTCGGAGCCGGCGCCATGAACTCTGATCCGGTGGTGGAGGGCTACACGATCAGCAGGTCGTAGACCTCGGTTCCCATGGGGGCGAGGCCGATCTCGGTTCGCATCCCGCTCGGTGCTATCTCCACCACCGAGCACCGGCCGTGCAGCTGGCCCTCCCCGCTGGGGTTGGCGAACAGATCGCCTTCCACGGGACTGACCATGGGTCGGCGCGCCAGGCTGGTGCCCACGTAGATGGTGCCGTTGGGAGCGAAGGCCAGGCCCCTGGTGTATCCCGAGAAGAAGCCCGCCACACCATCGGCATCGTTGAGGGTGCCCAGCATGGAGTTGCAGAAGTAGAGCCGTTCGTCGTGGCGTGCCACCGTGTGCGGTTGACGCAGCCCCTCGATGACGTTGTGCCCGCTGCTCACGTTGCGCACGTAGCCGTTGGTGGCGGTGGACCACGATTCCCCCGACCTTGGCCCGAAGGCCGAACAGAACAGCTCGGCATCGACCACAGCCAGGGAATTCACGTGATGGGTGTCGGTGTGCGAGTCGGTGGGCGCCCACAGGACCCGGCCGGGGCCGACGTCGTCCCCCCTCAGGGGATAGGCAAGGATCTCGTCCGTCTCGGTGGAGGCGACGCAAACCTCGTTGCCCATGAGGACGATCGAGTGCGCATCGGCCACTTCGGGCAGGGCGTGGACGGCGCGGACGGCCAGGGTCTTGCGATCGAGCACGGTCAGCTTGGTGGCGAAGCCCATTTCGGTCACGCTGACGTGGTACACGTTGCCGTCGTCCGCCGTGAGGCCGGTGCCGGTGACGAGAGGCTCTCCGATCCCGACGTCGACCCAACGTCGTCGCCCGGTCGCCAGGTCCAAGGCCAGAAGGCACGTGGGACGTGGGTTGGCGGCCACGTTGCAAATCGAGACCAGGAGCCGGTGCTTGGCCCTCGCCGGGGGGCTAGACACCGAGCACACCACCGTTGCGTGGCCCGTCTTTCACCGCGATCAGGTTGGCGCTCACATAGGGGATGGCCTGGGCCTGGTGCCAGTCGCTGGGAAAGTAGGTGTGCAGCCTGCTCAC
>JASHZK010000377.1 GCA_030042575.1 Acidimicrobiales bacterium | reverse complement strand
TCAACTCCACCAACTGCTTGGACAGGGCCAGGCCCACCCCGGTGCCTTCGACCCCTGAGCGTTCGGCGCCCAAGCGGGAGAAGGGCACGAAGAGTTGGTCCTGCTGTTCATGGGGGATGCCCGGCCCGGTGTCGTGCACCGAGAAGCGCAGGCGTCCGTCTTCGGGCAACGAGGTCCGGAAGGCGACCGCTCCACCGGCCTCGTTGTACTTCACGGCGTTGGACCCCAAGTTGAGCAGCACCTGCCGCAGCCGCTGATGGTCGGCCCGCACGTGGCGACGCCGGAGCGTGCTCGGCTCCACCATCATGTTCACGGCCGCCGCCTCGGCCACCGGTTCCAGCAGGGCGGTGACCTCGTCGAGGACTTCGCCCACCTCCACCGATTCCGAGGAGACGGCCAGCTGCCCGGCCTCGATGCGGGAGATGTCGAGCACCTCGTTGATGAGCGAGAGCAGGTGGTGTCCCGCTCGCCGGATCTGGTCGACGCTGCTCGCCTGCTCGGTCGGGAGCTGGTCGAGCTCGAGGAGCTGGGCGAAGCCCAAGATGGCGTTGAGCGGTGTGCGCAACTCGTGGCTCATGCGGGAGAGAAATTGGCTCTTGGCCTCGCTGGCCCGTTCGGCATCCACCGTGGCCCGTCGCAGCGAGTGCTCGAGGCGGATGCGATCGGTGATGTCGCGGGAGACGGTGACGGTGCCGGTGATCCGCCCCTTGTCGTCGAAGATGGGCTTGGCCCTCGTCTCGAAGGTGCGCAGCTCGGGCTCGCCGCGCTGGGCCCGACCGGTGGTGACGACGGGCTCGAGGTCGCCCTCGCCGGCCAGGCACCGGGCCAGCAGCCGGTCCAGAGCGGCCCGCTCGTCGCGATGCAGCCTTCCGTAGCGATAGGCGTCCTCGGCCCCGGGTGCGGACACGTCCTCGGCCCCGCCGGCCGGGCCGGCCGGGCCGGCCGGCCCCCGTGCTTCGGGTCCCACGACCTCGGCCGGTGCCGAGCTGGTGAGCAGCACCCGCCCCGAGGCGTCGCGCAGGACGATGGTGTCGGGTGAAGCGTGGAAGATCGATTCCAGCATGAACCGGCGTCCCTCGGCCGATCGCTGGGCGGCGAGGCGTTCCGATACGTCGACCAGATAGGCGCTCACCGTGCGGGGCATACCCCGCACGTCGGCTTCGACGCTGTAGAGCGCCTCCACCTCCCGCCACTCGTCGGAGGAAGGATCGGGCCGAACCCGCAGCATCATCGAAAGACGGTCTTCGCCTTGCCCAAACCCCTCGGCGAAGGCTTGGCGCAGCCGGCGCTCGGTGTCGGAGTCGAAACGCTCGACCACGGCGGCCGGATCGGCCATGGCCTCCTCGGCCTCGAGCCCGAGCAGGCCTTCGATGTTGGCGCTGGCATAGGAGAACCGACGGGAGGCCACGTCGTATCGCAGGGACACCACCGGGCTGGCGGTGAGGATGTCGGTCAGCTCGCGCCGGGCCCGGTCGCGTTCGGCCGTGTGCAGCCGCACCTGCTCGGCCGCCTCCTCCAGCCGGCTGGCCAGCCGGCCGATCTCGTCGCGCCCGACGGGCTGGGCCGAGCGGGCTTCCGGCGGCGTTCGCATCCGGGCGCCGTCGATCTCCCCGGTCTCGTGCTCGAGTCGGTCCAGGCGCCGGACCACGCCCGTGGTGAAGAAGTGCCACAGGGCGAGCCCGACCACCAGCGCCAGGGCCAGGGTCAGGATGTCCTCGGTCCGCTCGTAGGGCCGATCGGTCAACACGGCCGAGGCGACCAGGGCCCCGGCCAGGATGGCGGTGGGGCAGAGGATGACGGCCAGCACCTTGGAGCGGATCGAGCGGTCGATCCACCGGATACGGGGCCGCCGCCGCCGCTCCACTTCAGTCATGGCCGCCGGCCGTGGTGGCGACCCCGCCCAAAGGCATCACCGCCACGCAGGATACGGCGCAAAATGCCGGTGACGCGCAAGGGCCCCGGTCGCTGACCGGGGCCGCCGGGAGAAGTGGGGGCTCTGTGGTTCAGGAGGCCCGGCGGCGGGCGGCCAGCCAGGCCTTGCGGAGCTTGCGTCGCTCCTCCTCCGAGGTTCCGCCCCACACACCGGACTCCTGGTTGGTGGCCAAGGCGAACTCCAGGCACGGTTCGAGGACTTCGCAGGAGCGACACACCCGCTTGGCCGCCTCGATCTGATCGATGGCGGGCCCGGTGGTGCCGATGGGGAAGAAGAGGTCAGGTTCGGTGTGCCGGCAGGCGGCCGTCTTGCGCCAGTCCTCCGCGTCCCACTCCACGGAACGGTTCCACATGAGTGCCACGACGCCCTCCTCCGATACCGTGCATTTCGCGTCGAGCCTGTCTTTTGTGATCCGGATCACATGAGTGCCGCCGGGTCGACCACACCGTGAGCGCCCAGATTTCCGGTTCGTGAACGTACTCCCAAGCGCTCACGCCTGCAAGCACAGATCTAGACGAGCAGCACTGGGAAGGTACCGAAGGGATTGCAAGTGCAGGAAATGCCTGCGAGCCAGTGGCCATTGCGGAGCAGCTCTACCCCGGTCGGCGTCCTCGCACACCGAGGCCGTACCGACGGGGCGCCGTCGGGCCGAGGTGAGCCTGCGGAGGGGTCGGGCGCGCCCCGGGACAACACGCTGGGCTCCTTCGCCGGGGCCCTGGCCGCCGGGGCCGACGGGGTCGAGCTCGACGTCCGGCGCACGGCCGACGGGGTGGCCGTGGTCCATCACGACGCTGAGGTCCCCGGTGTCGGTCCGCTGGGGCGCCTCGCTCGGGCCGACCTGCCCCGCTGGGTGCCCACCTTGGAGGAGGCTCTGGCCGCCTGTGCCGGGGCAGCCGTCGACCTGGAGGTCAAGAGCTCGCCGGCCGAAGCCGGCCATGATCCGTCGGAGACCCTGGCCGCCGAGGTGGCCGAGCTGGTGGCGGGCTGCCTGGGCAGCGGGCGGGGCCCGGCACTGGCCCTGGTCAGCTCGTTCTGGCCCGGCGTGCTGGCCGCCGTGCACGCCACGCGCCCCGAGCTGGCCACCGGGCTCCTGCTCTTTCCGGGTTCCGACGCCGCCGCCGCCCTCGACGGGCTCGAACCGCTGGGGGCACGGGTGCTCCTGCCCTTCCGGGACCAGGTCACCGCCGCGGTGGTGGCCCGGGCCCACAGGCGGGGGCTGGCGGTCGTGCCCTGGGCGGTCGACGAGGAGGCCGAGCTGCGGGCGGCGGCCGACCAGGGTGTGGACGCCGTGGTCACCGATCACGTGCAGCGCGCCCTTCGGGCCCTGGGACGGGCGTGACGGCCCCGGCCCGGCCGACGGGTCGATTGGTACACGCCCGTGCACAGCGGGAACAATCTCGCCCATGAACGTCGTCGTCTGTGTCAAGCAGATCCCCGATCCGGCCGCCCCCGGGGCTCTGGACCCCGAGACGAAGACCCTGGTGCGACAGGGGAAGCTCATCCTCGACGACTCCGACGCCTACGGCGTGGAGATGGGCCTGCAGCTGGCCGAGCAGGCCGGCGGGGGCGAGGTCACCTTGGTTTCGATGGCCCCCAACAACGAGACGTCGGGTCTGCGCACGGCGCTGGCCATGGGAGCGGCCAAGGCCATCTTGGTGAGCGACGACGCCCTGCGGGGCTCCGACGCCCTGGCCACGGCCAAGGTCCTGGCCAAGGCCATCGAGCGCGCCGCACCCGACCTGGTCATCGCCGCCACCGAGTCCACCGACGGCTACACCGGCACCACCCCGGTCCAGGTGGCCGAGCTGCTCGGCATGCCGTCGGTCACCTTCGCCAAGAAGGTGTCGCTCTCCGACGGCACCGTCCACGTCGAGCGGCAGACGGAGGCCGGTTACGACGAGGTCGTGTGCCCGCTGCCGGCGGTGGTGACGGTCACCGCCGGTGTGGTCGAGCCCCGGTACCCGTCGTTCAAGGGGATCATGGCGGCCAAGTCCAAGCCCGTCGACCAGCTGACGGTGTCGGACCTGGGCATCGACGCCGCCCTCGTCGGTCAGGCCGGCGCCCGCCAGGAGGTGACCGAGGTGGCCGATGCCGAGGCCCGCTCGGCGGGGGAGGTGGTGGTGGACGAGGGTGACGCCCACCAGAACATCATCCGCTTCCTCGAGCAGCTGAAGCTCATCTGATCCGTAAACGCAAGAACCAGGAGACAAGACGCACATGTCGATCGACAAGGTCTGGGTCCTCGCCGAGATCTCCGGCGGCAACCCCGTCTCGACCAGCCTCGAACTGCTCACCAAGGCCAGGGAGATGGGCTCGGTGGTGGAGGCGGTGTCATGGGGGCCGGACGTGGCGAAGACCGTCGGCCAACTGGGCAACTTCGGTGTCACCACCGTCTACGACATCGGCGACACCGGCGACGCCCTGCCCGGCGCCCCGGTGGCCGCCGCCATCGCCGGCCTCGTGAAGAGCGGGAACCGGCCCGACGTGATGCTCATCCCCACCACCTACGACGGACGCGACGTGGCCGGGCGCCTCTCGGCCATGCTCGACCTCCCCGTCATCACCAACGTCGTCGGTCTCGAGGTCGAGGGGGACGAGGTGCGCTCCGAGCACGGGCTGTTCGGCGGGGCCAAAGTGGCCAGGGCCCGACTGAGCGGCGAGCGGCCGTGGATCTTCGTGGTCCGGGCCAAGTCCTTTGCCGCCGAGCCGTCGCCGGGGGCGGCGCCCCAGGTGACCTCGGTCGAGGTCCCCGACATCGGCGCCAGGAACACAGCCAAGGTGCTGGCCCGCCACGTCGAGGAGCAGAGCGGGCCCAAGCTGGACGAGGCCGACGTGGTGGTGTCGGGCGGTCGGGGCCTCGGTGGTGCCGAGCACTACGCCATGATCGAGGAGCTGGCCAAGCTCTTGAAAGGAGCGGCGGGGGCGAGCCGGGCCATCGTCGACGCCGGCTGGGTCCCCTACTCCCACCAGGTCGGCCAGACGGGGAAGACGGTCAAGCCGACGCTCTACATCGCCTGCGGGATCTCGGGGGCCACGCAGCACCTGGTGGGGATGAAGGGGTCGAAGAACATCGTCGCCATCAACAAGGACAAGGACGCGCCCATCTTCTCGGTGGCCGACCTCGGGGTGGTGGGCGACGTCAACAAGGTCGTCCCCAAGTTGATCGAGGCGCTCAAGGCCCGCGGCTGAGGCGGGCCCGCCTGGCGGCCGCCCGCCCCCGGCACCGGGCATTGTCCCTTCGCCGGAGCAGCCGTGCCAGGATCATCCGGTGCGCACGCTCTGGGTCCTGCGCCACGCCAAGGCCGTTCCCCACTCGCCCAAGGATTTCGGGCGGCACCTGGCCGCCAGGGGCCGCCGCCAGACCGTCGAGCTGTCGGTCTATCTGGCCGGCCTCCACGGGGCCAAACCCGCCCTGGTCCTGACCTCCTCGGCTGCCCGCGCCCTGGAGACGGCCGAGGGGGTGATCGGCGCCCTGAGCCCGGGGGCCGACATGTCGGTGGAGTCGGAGCTGTACGAAGCCGACCCCAAAGAGGTGATCGAGCGGGTGCGCCAGGTGGACGACGCCCATGGACAGGTCATGGTGGTGGGCCACAACCCAACGCTGCTGGAGCTGGTGCTCGCTCTGCTGGCGCCGGACGACGGCCCCGACCGCCAACGCCTG
>JASHZK010000376.1 GCA_030042575.1 Acidimicrobiales bacterium | reverse complement strand
GTCGATTTCCAGCCCATCTACAGGTGGCCTAGGATCCGCGGCACGCCAGTGGGGGAATGGAGGGGACGGTGGCCTTCGAGATCGCCGGTCGCCGGGCGCTGATCACGGGGGCGTCGTCGGGCATCGGCGCCGCTCTGGCCACCGCCCTGGCCGAGGCGGGCGCCACCGTGGGCCTGGCCGCTCGGCGGACGCCGCGGCTGCAAGGCGTCCTCGATGCCTGCCTGGTGCACAGCCCCGACTCGCGCATGTGGAGCGTGGACCTGGCCCGGCCCCAGGCCGCCGACGATCTGGCCGAGGCGGCGAGATCGGAGTTGGGCGGGGTCGACCTCCTCGTCAACTGCGCCGGGATCCCCAAGCGGCGCCACGTCACCCGCCTGGACCCGGCCACCGTGGAGCAGGTGATGCAGGTCAATTTCCTGGCCCCGGTGCGCTTGACCCTGGCCCTGCTGCCCGAGATGGTCGAGCGGGGCGAGGGGCGCATCGTGAACGTCTCGTCCGTGGCCGCCACCTTGAGCTCGCCGGGTGAGGCCGCCTACGACGCTTCCAAGGCGGCCCTGTCGGTCTTCTCCGAGGCCATGGCCATCGACCTGTGGGACAGCGGCGTCAAGGTGATGGTGGTGTACCCCGGCGTGGTGGACACCGAGCTCTTCCAGATACCCGACAACGATCCGCTCCCGGCCGCCATCGAGCCCATCAGCGTCGACGAGGTCGTGACGGCCGTGTTGGAGGGCCTGCACGACGACGCCGTGCAGGTCTATGTGCCCGGATGGTTCGCCGAGCTGGCCTCGGGCAAGGCGGGCAACGTCGAAGGATTCCTGTCCGGGGCGGCCGAGTTCGTCCGGACCCAGGGGCGCTCACCGTCATGACCACATCGCCGGAGGCCGAGCGGGCCGCCGCCGGCCCGGCCTCCACCCGGGAGGGGAACGGGGACGAGGATCATGGCTCGTGACGAGCTGGCGGTGCGCGACGCCGCCCACCTGATCCATCCCATCACCTCTCCCCGGGTCATGGAGACGGCCGGCCCCCGCATCGTGGTGGAGGGCGACGGCTGGTGGGTGGTCGACGACCGTGGACGGCGGCTCATCGACGGTTTCGCCGGCCTGTGGTGCGTGGCCGTGGGCCACGGCCGTCCCGAGATCCGGCGCGCCGTACAGCAGCAGATGGAGACCCTGGAGTACTTCACCACCTTCCATGGGCAGTCGCACCCCAAGGCCATCGAGCTGGCCGAGCGACTGGCGGCCATGTTCCCCCCGGAGTACGGGCTCAACCACGTGATGTTCTGCTCGGGGGGTTCTGAGGCCAACGAGACCAACTTCAAGCTCGTGCGCCTGTACTGGGCACTTCGCGGTGAGCGCCAACGGACCACCGTGGTGGCCCGTACCCACGGTTATCACGGGCTCACCATCGCCACCATGACGGCCACGGGCATCATGCCCATGCACTGGAACTTCGGCCCCGAGGCGCCCGGGTTCGCCCACGTGCCCGCCCCCTACTGCTATCGCTGCGAGCTGGGCAAGACCTACCCCCAGTGCGGCCTCGCCTGCGCCGACAGCCTCGAGCAGCTGGTCGAAGAGCGCGGCGCCCACACCATCGCCGCCTTCATCGCCGAACCCGTCATCGGCGCCGGTGGCATCATCCCTCCCCCACCCGACTACTTCCCGCGCATCCGCCAGATCTGCGACCGCCACGGCATCCTGCTCATCGCCGACGAGGTGGTGTGCGGCTTCGGCCGTACCGGCACCATGTTCGGGTTCGAGCAGTGGGGGGTCCGACCCGACATCGTGACGCTGGCCAAGGGCCTCACGAGCGGCTACCTCCCGCTCGGGGCCTCGGTCCTCTCCGACGACGTGTGGTCGACGATGAGCGAGAAACTGCCTGAGCGCATGCCTCTGAGCCACGGCTTCACCTACAGCGGCCACCCCGTGTGCTGCGCCGCCGCCCTGGCCAACCTGGAGATCATCGACAGAGAGGGCCTGGTCGACAACGCCCGCACGGTCGGCGCCCATCTCCTCGACCGCATGAAGGAGCTCGAACGCTACGACTCCGTCGGCCAGGTGCGGGGCCTCGGGCTGATGGCGGGCGTCGAGTTCGTGACCGACAAAGAGTCTCGGCGTGGGTTCTCCGATCCCCACACGGCCTGCGAACGGGTCGAGCACGAGGCCTGGGAGCGCGGCCTGTACTGCCGGGCCATGGGCGTCGAGGTGGTCGGCCTGGCTCCCCCCTTGTCCATCGACACGGCCACGGCCGACGAGATGGTCCGGATCCTGGCCGAGTCCATAGAGGCGATGGAAGCCGACATCCTGGCCAAAGAGCGCTCCCGCCCGGCGCGGGCCAAGCTCGAGGTGACCAGCGCCCGGGACTTCTTCGAGGGGGCGCTGACCGGGCGGCTCGACAGCGAGGATCTCACCGGGATCGAGCTGGCGGTGCAGTTCGTGCTCTCCGGTCCAGGCGGAGGGATCTGGCGCCTGGTCATCCACGACGGGTCGGCCCAGGTGGAGGCCCGAGCCGAGGAGGAAGACAGCGCCAGCGCCACCGTCCGGACGGGCGCCGAGGACTTTCTCGCCGTGGTGCGAGGCGAATTGTCCGGTGTCGACGCCTTCGTGTCGCAACGTCTCACCGTCGAGGGCGACTTGGACGCGGCCGCCCAGCTCGCCACCCTGGGAATCCTCTAGCGTGCCGAGCCTGAGCCTGGAGGAGATCGACCTCTCCGACGACGCCTTCTGGGCCCTGCCCAT
>JASHZK010000375.1 GCA_030042575.1 Acidimicrobiales bacterium | reverse complement strand
CGACCAGGCCGGGTCGTCGCTCGGCGCGCCGCCAGGCGCCGGCACCACCGTGCGCACCGAGGGCAGGGTGGTTCCCAGTCGCCGGGCGCTGTCGGCCCGCGCCGGGTCGCAGAGGATCACCGACACCTCGGCGTGGCCGAGAAGGCGCTCGAGCTCGGACTCCGACAGCCGGGTGTTGGTGGGCACGGCCACCGCTCCCGCCTTGTGCACGGCCGAGTAGGCCACCATGAACCGCAGTGCCTCGGGGGCCTCCAGGTACAGCGCCACCCGGTCACCCTTGGCCAGCCCGGCGTCGACGAGGGAGCGGGCCAGGCGGTTGGACTCGGCCTCCCACTGGCCGAAGGTCATTTGGCCCCCGTCGACCACGACATAGGCCACCTCGTCGGGGAAGGCCCCGGCCATGGCCCGTAGATGGTCGGTGAGCAGCGTCACCGGCTCACACCCCTCCGTCGAGGGTGGCCGTGCGCCGGGTGAAGCGCCAGCCCTCGGCCGTGCGGACCAGCTCGTCGTGGTAGCGGCCGCTGCGATCGAGCTGCGTCCGACGCTGGTCGGCCCCAGCCTGGGAGGCGGGCCGGTTGAGCACCATGACCGTCACGTCCTGGACGGCCCGGTCGCCGTCCACCTCGACGACGGCGTCCACGGTCACGTGCACGATGCCGTAGGGCACGCTCCGGCACATCTTGGCCAGTGCCTCACGTCCTTCGACCACGAAGCCGCCGGTCACCTCCATGGCCCCGGCCTCGGTGAAGGTGGCGGCGAAGGCCTCGGCCTCCCCGTCGTCGAAGGACCGGTTGTAGCGGGCGGTCAGCTCCCGGATCTGGGTCCGGTCGACCAGCCACTGCAGCTCGGGGTCCACCACGCCTCCTCCCGGGGTATCGGCTCACCGCTCGATCGGGCTCGTCGTTCGCTCCGGCTGGCCGCCGACGTTAGCGCGGGGGTGCTCTTCTCCGACACGGGCGTCAGGTTCCGCCCAGGCGCCCCGTCCCTTCCGGCTCGGTCAGCGGGCCGGCAGGGCGAAGGCGGCCAGCGCCGCGTAGTGCAGGGCGGCGCCGATGACGGTGAAGGTGTGGAACACCTCGTGGTAGCCGAAGACCCCGGGTGCCGGATCGGGGCGGCGCCGGGCGTAGACGAGCGCCCCGATGCTGTAGGCGATGCCGCCGGTGACGATCAGGGTGAAGCCTCCTGGGCCCAGCCCCGACCAGAGCTGGGGGAGCACGGCCAGCGCCGACCAGCCCACCACCACGTAGGGGATGGTGACGGCCCACTTGGGTAGGTCGAGCCACACCTGCCGGATGGCGATGCCGCCCGCCGCCCCGGCCCACACGAGCACCAGCACCAGGATCTGCGCCCAGCCGGACAGGACCAGGGCGGCGAGCGCGGTGTAGGTCCCGGCGATGCCCAGGAAGATCGTGCTGTGGTCGGCTCGACGCATCCGGCGCCGGGCCGCCGGGCTCCAGCGCAGGCGATGGAAGGCGGCACTCACGCCGAACAGGCTGACCATGGACAGGCTGTAGACCGAGAGGGCGGCCGCCGACCACGGTCCCGGGGCCCGCAGCGCCAACAACGGACCTCCCACGGCCATGGCCACAGCCGCCCCCACGTGCAGCCACCCGCGCAGCGCCGGGCGGGCCGGTGTGGGGGCGGCCGGCGCCGGCAACAGGGTGGAGCGAGCGCCGGCCATGTCCCGGCACCGTAGTGGTCAGCTGTGGCGTGGCGACGTCGCCATGGACGGCTTGGTGCTTCGACCGTCGGTCGGTCCGTCGGTTTCCTGGTCGGCGAACTGGGTGCGGTAGAGCTCGGCGTACAGACCATCGGCCTGGAGCAGCTGCTCATGGGTGCCGCGTTCGACGATGCGCCCGCCGTCGACCACCAGGATGAGATCCGCTTCGCGGACGGTGGACAGCCGGTGGGCGATGACCAGCGACGTGCGCCCGGCCAGCGCCGTGCGCAGGGCTTCTTGGACGGCCACCTCGGACTCGGAGTCGAGGTGGGCGGTGGCCTCGTCGAGCACCACCACGTCGGGTGCTTTGAGCAACAGCCGGGCGATGGCCACCCGCTGCTTCTCGCCACCCGACAACCGGTAGCCCCGGTCGCCGACCATGGTGTCCATGCCGTCGGGCAGGCTCTCCACCAGGGGCAGGATCTGCGCCGCCCGCAGGGCCTCCACCAGCTCCTCGTCGGTGGCGTCGGGCTTGGCGTAGAGCAGGTTGTCCCGGATCGTCTCGTGGAACAGGTGGGCGTCCTGGGTGACGACGGCCACCACCTGGTGGATGGAATCGAGCTTGACATCGCGCACGTCGACGCCGTCGAGCCGCACCGCCCCGGCGCGGACGTCGTACAGGCGGGGCACCAGGTGGCTGATGGTGGTCTTCCCCGCTCCCGACGGCCCGACCAGGGCCACCAGCTGGCCCGCTTCGGCCCGGAAGGACACGTCGAAGAGCACCTGCTGGCTGGGGGCCTGGTCGAGCACGGCCACCGCCTCGAGCGAGGCCAGGGAGACCTCCTCGGCCCGGGGATAGCTGAAGTCGACGTGCTCGAACTCGATGGTGGTCGGGCCCCGGGCCAGGGCGACGGCGTCGGGCTTGTCGTCGATCATGGGGGGCAGGTCGAGCACTTCGAAGACCCGGTCGAAGGAGACCAAAGCCGTCATGACGTCGACCTGCACGTTGGACAGCGCCGTGAGCGGTCCGTAGAGCCGCTGCAGGTACAAGGTGAGGGCCGTCACCGTCCCCAAGAAGTACGGGTTTCGG
>JASHZK010000374.1 GCA_030042575.1 Acidimicrobiales bacterium | reverse complement strand
GCGCTGGTGCGCGGCGCCGAGGAGCTGTCGGTGACGGTGGTGCTGCCCGACTGAGGCGGCCCGGCCTGCCCGGCCGAGGAGGCGCCCCCGGCCCGGCGTGGCAGCCTGGCGCCCTATGGTCCTTCTCACCTGCCTCGTCCGTCGCAAGCCGGGGATGTCCCCCGAGGAGTTCCACCGCTACTGGCGGGAGCGTCACGGCCCCTTCGTGGCCGGCACGGCCAGCGGCAGTTACGTGGTGCGCTACGAGCAGCACCACCGGGCGCTCGAGGACTACCCGGCCGAGGACGACGGGGGCTACGACGGCGTCACCCTGCAGTGGTTCGCCTCCCGGGACGACTACCGGGCCCACGTCTCGGCTCCCGACTTCGCCGAGGTGTGGGCCGACATCGAACGTTTCTTGGACGTCGAGCGGCTGGTCTACGTTCTCACCGACGACACGGCGGTCATCGTCGACGGGGGGCGTTGACGGCGGCGACGACGAGCGGGAGTACGACTTCAAGTCGGGCGAGCTGCCGCCGCAGTACCTGCCCCTGGTCTGATCACGGAGCCCCGTCGGCTTCGTGGGTCAGGGGAAGGCGGATGGTGGCGGCCGTGCCTCCCCCGGTGCGGGGGGCGAGCGTCACGTTGCCCCCGTGGTCCTCGGCCAGCCGTTGCACGATGGCCAGACCGAGTCCCGATCCGCGGACCTTGGTGGTGACGAACGGCTCGAAGAGCGTGTCGCTGACCGTCGAGTCGACTCCCGGTCCGTCGTCCTCCACGACGATCTCGGCATGGTGGCGCCTGGGACGGGCCACGATGCGGACCGTTCCGCCCTGGCCGAGCGCCTCGTAGGCGTTGCTCACCAGGTTGGTGAGCATCTGGCGCAGCTGTCCGGCGTCGACGCTGAAGGTGAAGGGATCGACGTCCAGCTCCACTTCCACCCCGGCGGGCGGCGGTGTGGTCCGGAGCAGCTCCTCCACCATCGGCGACAGCGACACCGGGGCCAGGTTGGGACGCCGGGGCCGGACGTAGTCGCTCAGGTCCTCCACCAGGCGCAGGGCCCGCTTCGTCTCCCGTTCGGCCAGGGCCAGCTCCTGGTCGACCTCGGCGCCCCCGGCGCCGTCGAGATGGTGGCGCACGAGGAAGTGGACGCTCGTGATGGCCGCCAGCGGGTTGCGCAGCTCGTGGCCGACCATCGACGCCAGCCGGCCCACCGCCGCCAGCCGCTCCTTGCGGACGAGCTCGGCCTGGGCGGCGGCCAGCTGCTCCAAGGAGCGGCGGAGCTCGGAGACGTCGTGGGCGGAGACGACCAGTCCGTTGACGGTGGGGTCGTCGAGCAGGTCGACCACCTGCAGTTCGAAGGGCACGGGATCCGAGCCGTCGGCCGTCACCATGCGCACGGCCAGGCGTTCGGCGCGGGGCTGGTTGCTGACGGTGCCGGCGCGCCCCAGGGCGTCGGCCAGCGCGGGGCGGTCCTCCTCGACCACCAGCTCGGCCAGGGGACGGCCCTCCACCAGCTCCTGGTCGTGGCCGAGCAGGCGCGTGACCGCCGCCGACACCGACTGGACCCGGCCGCCGGCGTCGAGCAGGGCGATGATGGTCGAGGCGTTCTGCACCAGGGCCCGGAAGCGGCTCACCTCGTCGCGGGCCACCTCCCAGCGCCGGCGCTCGGTGAGGTCGCGCACGGACAGGACGATGCCGCCCACCTCCGGGTCCTCGAGCAGGTTGGCGCCCACCACCTCGACCAGCCGCCAGCCCTCGGCCGCCCGTACCCTGACCTCCAGGGGGGTCCCGATCTCCTTGGCCCGCACGCTCACGAGGGCGTTGGCCACCAGCCCGACGTCGTCGGGGTGGACGTAGTCGAGGGCGTTGCGCCCGAGGCCCTCGGACACCGGCAGGCCGAAGAGCCGCTCGGCCGCCGCATTCCCCCACAGCACCCTGCCCTCGCCGTCGCTGACGATCAAGGCGTCGGGAAGGTACCAGGCCAGGCCGGCCTGGCCGGAGTACTCCACTGTTCCTCCCCCGTCGTCGCTAGACCATGCTACGCAGGACGTAGGTGAGGATCCCCCCATGGCGGAAGTACTCGGCTTCCATGGGGGTGTCGATGCGCACCCGGGCCGCGAATTCCACTCGGCCGGCCGCGCCCTCGGCGCGCACGGTGAGCTCTTCGGGACCCTGGCCGTCGGCCAGGGCGCCCAGGCCCAGGATGTCGAACGTCTCCTCGCCGGTGAGCCCCAGCGAGCCGGCCGACTGTCCGTCGGGGAATTGCAGAGGGACGATGCCCATGCCGATCAGATTCGAGCGGTGGATGCGTTCGAAGCTCTCGGCCAGCACCGCCCGCACGCCGAGCAGGGCCGGGCCCTTGGCCGCCCAGTCCCGCGAGGAGCCCGAGCCGTACTCCTTGCCGGCCAGGATCACGAGCGGGATCCCTTCCGCCCGGTAGCGCAGGGCGGCGTCGAAGACGGTCGTCTGCTCGCCGTCGGGGAGGTGGCGGGTGACCCCGCCTTCGGTCCCCGGCGCCAGCAGGTTGCGCAGCCGCACGTTGGCGAAGGTGCCCCGCATCATGATCTCGTGGTTGCCGCGCCGGGCGCCGTAGGAGTTGAAGTCCTCGGGCGCCACCCCGTGGTCGATCAGGTACTGGCCCGCCGGCGAGCTCTGGCGAATGGAGCCGGCCGGCGAGATGTGGTCGGTGGTGACGCTGTCGCCCAGCACGGCCAGCACCCGGGCCCCTGTGAGGTCCTCGAGCGGCGCCGGGCCCTGGGCGAAACCGTCGAAGAAGGGGGGCAGCAACACGTAGGTCGAGCTCTCGTCCCAGTCGAAGGTGTCGCCACTGCCCACGTCCATCTTCCGCCAGCGGTCGTCGCCCTC
>JASHZK010000373.1 GCA_030042575.1 Acidimicrobiales bacterium | reverse complement strand
TTGGCCGTCTTGGCGGGGCCAGTGGCCTTGGTGACCTTGGTGGCCTTGGTGGCCGACGTCCTCTTGGCGCTGGTCGCCTTGGCCGGCCGCCGGGCCGTCGAGCGGGTCCGTGTGGCCGGGTCCCCGGCGCGCCGGGCGGCGGTGTCGGCCCGTCCGAGGATGCTGGCGACGTGGCGGGCGATCTCGTTGATGTCGGTCAGGCCCAAGTCGCGCAGTTGACGCTGGACCTCGCTCCGCACGGTGTCGACGAAGACCTCCGAGCGCTCGCGGCTGGTCTGGACCAGGTCGTCCACCCAGTCTCGAGCCTGGTCGCTTTGAACCTCCCCGGTGCGGATCAGGTCGCGGACGAGCTCTTCGGCACGGGATCGGGTCACCTGGCTCAGCGCCATGGCTGCTTCGAAATACCGCTTGAGTCCGTTGCTCTGGGGCATGTAGGGCCACGCTACGGCCCGGGTCAACCCCAGGCAAGGGTACCCTGGCAAACTCGGCGACGTGCCCCTCGGTGACCGATCATGCCAGGTGGCGCTCCACCAGCGCGGCCAGATCAGGCGCCTCTTCGTCGGGCTGCACGACCATGGGCTCGTGCCCGTCGCCGGTCACTCCCGACCGCACGAGCGCATAGGGCAGGCCCAGGCGTCGGGCCAGAAGACCGTCGGTGGAGGGACGGTCTCCCACGATCAGGTCCATCGCCGGAGCCCGGCGACGCAGCAGGGCCACCATGGGCTCGTGCGGCTTGCCGGCCACCTCGGGAGTGGCTTGGGCCGCCGTGGCCACGGCGGCCAACAGCGCTCCCGATCCGGGCAAGAGCCGCTGCGGCGTGGGATGGGTGGCGTCCTCGTTGGTCCCGATGAAACGGGCTCCCTGGCGGATGAGCGTGACGGTGTCGGCCAGGAGGTCGAAGTCGAACCGGCGGGTCCATCCGACCACCACGGCGTCGGCCGGGCCGTGGTCGACCACCGTGACCCCGCGCTCGTTGAGCGCTTCGACCACGCCGCCTTCGGCGCAGGGGAAGGCCGTGGTCCCAGGCTCGAGCATCGAAGCCGCCGCCTGAGCGGAGGTGACCAGATCGGCGGCACCGGCCGTGACTCCGGCGGCCGCCAGACGGGCGAGCAGCTCGGCCACGGTAGGGGCGGCGTTGTTGGTGGCGAACACCACGCGGACTCCGGCCTGGCGAAGCCGGGCTACGGCTTCGGCCGATCCGGAGATGGGCTGCTCGGCCAGCCACACCACTCCGTCGAGGTCGACCACCCACGTCGGGGGCGCTGCCCATGTCCCGGTCACCTGGTCATGTTGCCTCGCGTACGGGGCCGGTGATCGAGCGTTGCTCTCGGGACGAGAGATAGGAGCGGTTGTCGTAGCGGGCGTCCAGCTCCGTGGCCAGTTCCGGCTTGTGAGATCGGAGGAACCCGAGGAAGTGCTCCTTCACCCCCGGACGCAGGTGCAAGGTGACGGGCGTGACCGAGGTGGCACCCGCCTCCAGGCAGGCGTGGGTGACGGCTTCGAGTTGCTCGGGCCGATCGGACCAGCCGGGGATGATGGGGGCCACCAGGACGGCGGTGGGAATGCCGGCGTGGTTGAGCCGGCGCACGGCCTCCAGGCGACGCCGGGGGTGGGGCGTCCCGGGCTCAGTGGCCCTCCACACCTCTTCGTCCAGAGTGCCGATGGAGAAGGCGCAGCGCACGTCGGTCCGTCTGGCCGCTTCGCTGAGCACGTCGACGTCGCGGAGGATGAGGGTGCCCTTGGTCAGGATCGAAAACGGGTTCCCCGCCTGGCCGAGGACCTCCACGATGCCGCGGGTGAGGTGGTACTTGCCCTCGGCTCGTTGGTAGGGGTCGGTGTTGGTGCCCATGGCGATGAGATCGCCCTTCCACCTCGGCGAGCGCAGCTCGCTGCGCAGCTTCTCCACGGCGTTCACCTTGACCACGATCTTGCGCTCGAAGTCCTCGCCGATTCCCAGGTTCAGGTAGTCGTGGGTCGTCCGGGCGAAGCAGTTGTGGCTGATCACGCCGTTGGCCACGAAGTCCCCGGTACCGGTGGTGAGGTCGAACATGGGCAAGGAGACGCTGAGCGGGGTGATCGACGTGACGCGTCGAGCCGTGAGCCGCCCGTGATCCTCGTCCCGGCCGGCGGGTCCGCAGCGGGGGCCGGGGCCGAGCAGGAAACTGTTCGTGGTGAGAAGCGGATGCCGGCTCAGGCCCCACTCGGCGGACGCCACGTGTTTCCACCCACGATTGCTCAGAAATCGGTGATCACCACTCGTGATCAGCTCCGTTCCGTCCTCGAGTGTCGTTCGAAACGCCTCTCGCGCCGACGACCAGCTGTCGATCACCTCGGTCTCCACAGGTCGGCGGTGCCGGCCCTGGCGGTGTGTGCCGACGATGCGGTCCCCTGCCCTGACGTCGCGGATCGGCCTCGTCCGGCCGTCGGCCATGAGCACGAGCGTCTCGCTCCCCAGGCAGTACACGCAGGCGTGGCTGCAGCCCCGATAGGGGTTGATGGTGAAGCGGAAGCCCACCCGTGACCGGGCCGGGACCGGATTGACGATCCGTTTTGCGTTCACGTGCAGGAACTCGAGGCCACGGTACTCGCCGATCCCGACGTGTCGGTCGAAGAGCTCCTCGTCGGCGAACAGCCGGAGCTGCCCGTCGTCGTCGGCCAGGCGCCAGCGGAATCCCCGGTCGGGTCCGACGTCCCCGGTCATCGACGCCACTATATCGAACGTATGTTCGCATACGCCGAACGGGCGGCTCTTGTGCCCGTTCCCGGGGTGTGGCGGCCGCCTGCTCGTCGGGCTCGGCGGGTAGGCCTGTGGCGGTCCTCAGCCCGTCGGGGACGGGGGCAGGGTCAGCTGGGCGTGGCGCAGGCGCCGGCACAGCAGGCTGATCACCGCCTGCATCACGTCGGGCTCGCTCAGGAAGGGGCGGAAATTCCAGCTGGCCAGCGAGAAGGTCCGGACCTCGGTGCTGGCGGTCACCGTGGCGCTGCGGGGCCCGCCGTCGATGAGGGCGATCTCGCCCACCGCCGCCCCGGGTCCCAGGGTGGCCCGCTTGTCGCCCCCCACGGTCACCTCGACGGTGCCGTCGAGCACGAGGAAGAAGCGCCCGGCCTCTTCACCTTCGACCATGAGCTCGGCGCCGGCCGGGAATCGGAGCTCTCTTCCCGCCTGGCGGATCATCCGGACACGCTTGGCCGGCAGGTCGCCGAAGAGCTCCGTCGCCTGCAAGGCGGCCAGCACCTCGTCTGTCACCGGAGTTCCCTGCGCAGGTTTCGCATCCTTCGAGTGGCCGGCTCGGGCGATCAGGCCTGGGCGCGGAATCGGTCGGCCATGGCCGACATCACCGACAAGGCGAACATGGGCGTCTCCTGCACCAGGAAGAGGAAGCGATTGCGGTCGATGACGGCCAGCTCCGTCTCGTCGGTTGCCGTCGCCGTGGCCATGCGAGGGCTCCCGTCCACGACCGCCATCTCTCCGAAGACGTCGTCGGCTCCGAGCGTGGCGATGTGCCTGCCGGAGGCCTCCAACCTCACCTGGCCGCGGACGATGCCGTACATCTCGGTGCCGGGCTCACCCTCCTTGA
>JASHZK010000372.1 GCA_030042575.1 Acidimicrobiales bacterium | reverse complement strand
TGGGCGAAGCCGAGCACCGAATTGAGCGGCGTGCGCAGCTCGTGGCTCATGCGGGAGAGGAACTCGCTCTTGGCCGTGCTGGCCCGCTCGGCGTCGGCCAGGGCGGCCTCGAGCTCCCCTTCGAAGGCGAGGTCGGCGCTGAGATCGCGGGAGACGACCACCGCTCCTTCGGCCCGGCCGCTGTGTCCCACCACCGCTTGGCCGCGGGTCTCCAGCGTGACCCAGTGGCCGTCATGGTGGCGAACCCGGTAACGCATGTCCAGCTGCGGTTGCTCTCGGCGCAGCAGCCGGCCGTACTGGTCGTAGATGGCGGCGAGATCGTCGGGATGGACCAGCTCCTCGAGCTGCTCGTGCCCGGCGTCCTCGAGGTCGTAACCGAGAATTCGGGCTGCGGCCTGGGAGACGGCCTGGACGCGGCCGTCGGGACCGAGGACGGTCACGATGTCGGGGCAAGCACGCACGATGGTCTCCAAGAGCCGCTGGCGCTCGGCCAGCCGCCGCTCCATCCCCGTCCGCTCCGAGATGTCGGTGGCGATGGCGGCCATGCCCACCACGGCTCCGGCGCCGTCTCGCACCGGGAAGCGAACGGTCATGAAGGTGCGGGGCTCACCTTCGACCTCGATGACATCGTCGCGGGTGATCGAGCGGCCCTCGGTCATCACCGTCCGACCGGTGCCGGCTCCCGGATCGGGCCGGGGGGACCAGGCTGCTGCCGACGGCCGTCCCAGGACCAGGGACCGCTCCTGGCCGACGAGCCGCAAGAAGGCGTCGTTCACCAGGACGACCCGCTCCTCGAGGTCCTGGACGGAGATGGCGGACTCGGAGTGGTCCAGGACGGCCTGCATGAGCCGCTCGTTCTGAGCCAGGGCCTCCTGGGTCAGATGCCGGTCGGTCACGTCGCGTCCGGCGCCGTGGAGCAGCCCGCTCTGCGGGTCCCACGAGCCGGACCACTCCAGCCACCGCCAGGCACCGTCCTTGGTCTGGCAACGGATCTCCAAGGTGCGCGATGAACCGTCTCGCGGGAAGTCCTCCAGGTCCTCGCTCGGCGCCCCGAGGTCGTCGGGATGGACGAGATCGACGAGGTTGACCCGGCCCAGCTCGTGGGAGGCGTAGCCCAGGACGGCGGCAACCGACGGGTTGCACCAGACCAACCCACCCTGGGGCTCGAAGACGCCGAACAGCTCGGTGGACAGGTCCAGGAAGACCCGCAGGTCGTCGTCGCTCAGCTCGACGACGGGCGCGGACCTGCCGTAGTCGATCCCCGGCTCCTCGGCATGCGACCACCCGGAGCCATCCCCCCCTGGTCGTCCATGCTCGCCCAAGGTACGTGCTCCTCGCGACGGCCGACGGTGGGCGCCGGCCGCTCGTGAAAGTATCGGCCGCCCGGCCAGACGCCTAGAGCACGCGGACACGCTGCGTGACCAGCGTCGACGTTAGACGACGGGCGGGACCTCCGGCGCGGTATTGGCCGCCAGGACCTGGAGAAAACGCTCGGGGACGAGCTCGATGAAGATGCCCTCGGCCTCGGCCAGGAGCTCGTCGTCGCGGTAGATCCCACCCCAAGTGGTGATCTTGCGGCCCTGACGGCCCACACACCGGGCCTCGAAGCGCAGTCGGGTGCGCAACGGGGTGGGACGGCGGTAGCGCACGGTCAGGGTGCCGGTCATTCCCGGGCAGCCGGCGGCGATGTTGGCCGCCCCGAGCAGCTCGTCGAACACCATGGCGATGACCCCGCCGTGCACACAGGTGGGGGGGCCTTCGTACTGGTAGTCGAAGAAGGCGGTGCCCCGCAGCCCGTCCTCGGTCGCCTCCACGGTCACGGGCGGTGCCACGGGATTGGCGAACCCGATGACCGGGCTGGTGGGGAAGAAGTCCTGGGCTCTTCCGGCGGGATCGGGCTGCATCCGTGGCCGGCGCCCCGAGCCGGCGGAGGTTTCCAGCCGGTCGGCCAACGCCGCGGCGAGCCGGGCCGCCTCTGTCAGCTCGTCGTGGGCGAGCGGCCGGCCCACCACGAGCGAGCTGATGCGTCGCAGGGCACTGGCCAGGGCGAATCGGGGATCGGCACCCGGCGCGGAGGCGGCGGTGTCAGGACGGGGACCGGTGACCGGTGCGTGCCGTGGGGCTACGCCGAAGTCCGAGACGCTCTCGTCGGCCCCTTCGGCGGTGTCGGGCCGTCCGGCGGTGTCGGGCCGTCCGGGTGCGTCGGGCCGGGCGGCGGTGTCGGGCCGGGCGGGTTCCTCACCCCCCTTGGATCGATGGGCTCCCTGGGCCGCCGTCACCACAGCACGTCCAGCGCGTCGGCGCCGCTCAGCGCCGCTCGAAACGCGCCGGCCGCTTCTCGGCGAAGGCCCGCTGGCCCTCGGCCGCGTCCTGGGTGGCGAAGATCGGCGCACCGATCTCGAGCTCGAGCGCGAGGCCTTCGACCTCGGACAACCCCTCGGTCTCCTGGACCGACCGCTTGATGGCCTCCACCGCCAGCGGCCCGTTGGCCCCGATGACCTCGGCGATGGCCAACGCCTCTTGCAGGGCGGCGCCGTCGGGCACCACCCGGCCGATGAGACCGACGGAAAGGGCCTCCTCGGCGCTCATCTCCCGCCCGGTGAGGAGCAGGTCCATGGCCGTGGTGAAGGGGATCTGCCGGCGCAGCCGCACGGTGGAGCCCCCCAGCGGGAAAAGGCCCCGCCGGGCCTCGAAGATGCCGAATTTGGCCCCCGCTCCCGCCACCCGGATGTCCGTGGCCTGCAGGATCTCGGTGCCACCGGCCACCGCCCAGCCCTCCACGGCGGCGACCAAGGGCTTGCGGAGCCGGTAGTGGCGGAGCAGGGCCTTCCAGTGCAGGTCGGGGTCGGCCTCCATGCGATGGCGGTACTTCTCGGCGTCGGGTCCGGCCATGGACTTGAGGTCCATGCCCGAGCAGAACGTCCCGCCGGCTCCGGTGAGCACGGCACAGCGGATGTCGTCGTCGGCGTCGATCTCCTGCCAGGCGTCGGCCATGCCCACGAGCATGGGCAGGCTGAGGGCGTTTCTCGCCTCTGGGCGGTTCATGGTGACGACGGCGCAGGAGCCGCGTCGCTCGAAGAGCAGATGCTCGGTGCCGAGAGAGGCGTCGGCCATGTGCAGCCTCGACCGGGACCCGGGCGCCTTACAGGCGCTCGAGGACGGTGCCGGTGGCCAGGGCACCGCCGCAGCACATGGTCACCAGGACCAAGCTGGCGTCGCGCCGCTCGAGCTCGTGCAGGGCCGTGGTGATGAGACGGCTGCCGGTGGCACCGACCGGATGGCCCAGGGCAATGGCCCCACCGTTCACGTTCACCTTGTCCATGTCGGGCTGGTGGACCTGCGCCCACGACAGCGCCACCGAGGCGAAGGCCTCGTTCACCTCGAAGAGGTCGATATCGGCCATGGTCATGCCCGTCTTGGCCAGCAGCTTGGCCGTCGCTTCCACCGGTCCATCCAGGTGGTAGTAGGGGTCCGAACCCACCAGCACCTGGGCGACGATGCGGGCCCGGGGCCGCATCCCGGCCGCCTCGGCCCGCTCCTCAGACATCCAGAGCACGGCAGCGGCGCCGTCGGAGATCTGCGAGGAATTGCCCGCGGTGTGGATTCCGTCAGGCACCACCGGCTGGAGAGAGGCGAGGGCCTCGAGCGAGGTCTGGCGCAAGCCGCCGTCTCGGGTCACCACCTGTCGCTCCCCGGTCGGCCCGTCGGGGCCCATGACCGGCGCCTCGACGGGGACGACTTCGCGTTCGAAACAGCCCTCGGCCCAGGCCCGCGCCGCCTTCTCCTGCGAGGCCAGGCCGAAGGCGTCGACCTGCTCGCGGGTGATGCCCCGCTTCCGGGCGATGCGCTCGGCCGCCCCGAACTGGTCGGGCATGTCGCACGGGAACCCCTCGGGGCGAGACCGACCCGGACCGTTGAAGACGTTGGCCCCCAGGCCGACGCGGCTCATGGTCTCTACCCCGCAGGCGATGCCCACCTCGATGGCCCCGGCGGCCACCAGGTTGGCCACGAAGTGGTTGGCCTGCTGGGACGAGCCGCACTGGCAGTCGATGGTGGTGGCCGCCACCTCGTAGGGCAGTGACTGGTTGAGCCAGGCCGTGCGAGTGACGTTGGAAGCCTGCTCCCCCGCCTGGGTCACACACCCCCCCACCACCTGCTCCACTTCGGCCGGGTCGATGCCGGCTCGCTTGACCAGCTCGACCTGGGCGGTGCCCAGCAACTCGGCGGCGTGGAGCCCGGCCAGTGCGCCGTTGCGCCGCCCTATGGGGGTGCGCACCGCTTC
>JASHZK010000371.1 GCA_030042575.1 Acidimicrobiales bacterium | reverse complement strand
TCAGGAAAAGTTACTACGCTTGGGCCGCAGCCCGACAGGAGAGGAGGGGGTAGATGAGCCGGGAATTCCACGACATCCGACGCCAAGACCGCGCTGTCGCCGCCAAGCCGGTCGAGGAGTTCATGGCCGAGCTGGGAACCCTGCAGACCGAGATCTGCACGGCAAAGAACATGGTGTGGGAGGCGGTGGCCGACGGTTCGCTCTCCGAGGAGTACTTGAAGCGCTTCTGCAAGGAGTACTACTTCCTCGGCCGCTTCTACACGAGCGAGTTCGGTTCGCTGGTGGCCAACGCCCCCGACAACGACGACCTGTCGCTGGCCGCCAGTGAGCACTTCGCCCACTGGCTGCAGAACCTGGCCGACGAGACCGGCTACACCGGGGACGCCAACCACGTCGACATGAAGATCACCTGGGCCCATCAGCTCGGGATCCCCGACGAAGAGCTCGAGAGTTACGTGGCCATGCCCGAGACGATCGGCACCGTGTTCACCACGCTCTACTACATGCGCCGCTCGTACGAGGAGGGTCTGGCCGCCTTCGGCTGGGCCGGCGAGCGCTTCGCCGCCTCCACCGGCTACGCCAAGAAGATGTACGAGGGCATGCGCGAGCACTATGGCATCGAGGTGGAGAACTTCCGGGTGCACGCCTATGCCGAGGAGGATCACGGCGAGCAGGCCGACTATCTGCTGCGCCAGGTGTGCATCACCGGTGACCAGCAGCGGCGCATCCGCCGGGCCATCGTCCACACCTTCTCGGTGCGCAACCAGCGGACGGTGGCGCTGAACCGGTGGCTGGACGAGCCCGGTGCCCTGCGCCGGGCCGGGAACTAGAGGCGCCGGTGGCCCCCCGTGAGGCGGTCATCGTCGACGCCTGTCGCACCTTTTTCGGCAAGCGTGGCGGCGCTCTGGCCAACTGGCACCCGGTCGACCTCCTGGCCTTCACCTTGAGCCACCTGGTCGAGCACACCAAGGTCGACCCCGGACGCGTCGACGACGTCATCGCCGGTTGTGTGAGCCAGGTGGGCGAACAGTCCACCAACGTGGCCCGCAACGCCTGGGTGGCGGCCGGCCTGCCCCAGGAAGTGCCGGCCACCACCGTCGACCGCCAGTGCGGCTCTTCCCAGCAGGCGGTGCACTTCGCCGCCGCCGGCGTGGCCGCCGGCCACTACGACCTGGCCATCGCCTGCGGTGTGGAGTCGATGAGCCGGGTGCCCTTGGCCTCCAACGCCCGGGGCGGCACCGGGCCGTTCCCCAAGTCGTTCCTGGACGTGATCGACAACCGGCTGTGGATGCAATTCCGGGTGGCCCAGATCCTGGCCGAACGGTGGAAGATCAGCCGGGAGGACATGGACGCCTACGCCTTGGAGAGCCATCGCCGCGCTGCGGAGGCCACCGACTCCGGCCACTTCGCCCAAGAGGCCATTTCCGTGCCGCTCAAGGACGAGGAGGGCAACTTCACCGGGGCGCGCCTGCAGGCCGACGAGGGCATCCGCCGCGACACGACCATGGAGAAGCTGGCCTCTTTGCCTTCGGCCCAGAGCTTCGAACCGCAGACGGCGCCGGACATCACGGCCGGGAACTCCTCGCAGATGACCGACGGGGCCGCGGCCATGCTCATCGCCGAGCGGTCGGTGGCCGAGCGCCTGGGGCTGCCGGTGCTGGCCCGGTTCGCTGGATTCGCCGTGGCCGGCGAAGACGCCGCCATCGTGCTCTCGGCCCCGGTCCCGGCCACCCGCAAGCTGCTCGAGCGCACGGGCATGAAGGTGGACGACTTCGACGCCGTGGAGTGCAACGAGGCCTTCGCCTCCATCGCCCTCATGTGGGCCCGGGCCTTCTCGCCCGACCCCGATCTCCTCAACCCCCGCGGCGGAGCCATCGCCATCGGCCATCCGCTGGGGGCCAGCGGCGTGCGCATCATGACCACCCTGCTCAACCAGCTGCAGTCCGTCGGCGGACGCTTCGGATTCCAGACCATGTGCGAGGGCGGCGGCCAGGCCAATGCCACCGTCATCGAGCGCCTGGCCTGAGCGGGCTGTCGCTCGTCGTCGGCATCTGAGGAGCCGTGGACTTCACCTTCAGCCCCGAGCAGGACGAGTTCCGCCAGGCGGTCCGTAGCGTCCTGGTGGCCGAAGCGCCCTCGGACTACGTGCGGGCCATGATCGACGACCCGGTGGGGGTGACGCCCGGGCTGTGGGAGAAGATGGCGCAGCTCGGCTGGCTGGGCGTGCTGGTACCCGAGTCGGCCGGCGGCCTGGGCCTGGGACTGCTGGACGCGGTGGTCCTCCAGGAGGAGTTGGGCCAGCTGCCCTTCCCGGGGCCGTTTCTGTCCTCGGCGGTGGCGGCCACCCTGGCGGCGAAGGCGCTCGGACTGCAGGGGTTGCTGGCGGACCTCGCCGCCGGACGTCGGCGGGGCACGGTGGCCGTGGAGGAAGGCGGGGTGGGCGATCCCCTGGCCGGCGTGCGGGCCACGGCCAAAGCAGAAGGCGACACCGTTCTTCTCGCCGGGACCAAACCTGTGGTCCTGGACGGGGCGGCGGCCGACTGGGCGCTGGTGGTGGCCGACGAAGGAGACGGACTCGCCACCTTCCTCCTGGAGGCGC
>JASHZK010000370.1 GCA_030042575.1 Acidimicrobiales bacterium | reverse complement strand
GCCACGGCCATCTCGGCCGGGTCGAACTCGACGAAACCAGGGGCGGGGGACGACGGCAGGACGGCACGTCGTCGGACGTGGCGGACCTCGCCGTGGGCGACCACGGCGACACGCACCGAGGAGGTGCCGACGTCGATCACGAGCACCCTCACGGTCCCACGACCGTCACGGCCAGGGCACCTCCCCGAACGGGGACGGCAGGCCCAGCTTGCCCGGGTTGAGGATGGCGCGGGGGTCGAGCGCCGCCTTCACGGCCCGCAGGACGGGGAAGGCGCCGCCCAGGGCCCCTTCGGTGAAGCGGGCCCGGTTGAGGCCGATGCCGTGATGGTGGCTGATGGTGGCACCCGATCGCTGCACCGTCTTCATCACCGCGTCCCAGGCGGCCACGTAGTAGCGCTCGGCCCAGCGCGCCGGCTCGACCTCGTCGGCCTCGGGCTGGCGGCCGGCGAAGGTGAAGTACAGGCAAGCCCCGTCGCCGTAGGCGTGCGACTGGTGGGCCGAGGCCACCAACGTGCCGGGCACGGTGCCGAGAGCTCGGACCGTCGCCTGGTAGAGGTGGTCGAGCACGGACCAGTCGCCGGACACCTCGACGGTGTCCACCACGATGCCGGCCCGATAGAGCGGCGCCAGGGCCGACACGTCGTTGCGGTGCTGCATCCAGCGCTCGACCAGCGCCGGATCGAGCGGTTGGCCGTCTCCACCGGCGCACTCGGCGTCGACCACGGCCATGGTCGCCTCGAGCAGGCCGGGGTCGGCCTCGTCGAGGACGATCAAAAGGGCGTCATCGGAGATCTCGAAGTTGCGCTGCGCTTCGACGGGGTCGTAGAGCCGTAGCACGGCCGGGGTGGCGCCCCGGCGCAGGACCCGCCGGCAGGCCTCCAGACCGGAGGCGAAGGAGGGGAACCCGAAGGCGCGGCGCGCTTCGGCCGGCGCCAGCGGGTGCAGTCGCAATTTGGCGGCGCTGATCACGCCGAGGGTGCCCTCGGAGCCCACGAAGAGCTGGGTCAGGTCCGGCCCCACGGCGGCCCGCGGCCCGGTACCGCCGGTGCGGACGATCCGGCCGTCGGCCAGGGCGACTTCGAGGCCGGTCACCATGTCCTCGATCTTCCCGTAGCGGGTGGAGTACTGGCCCGCCCCCCGGCAGGCGATCCACCCGCCCACCGTGGACAGGGCCATGGACTGCGGCCAGTGCCCCAGGGTCAAGCCCTCGGCTCGGAGCGCCGCTTCCAGGTCGGGACCGAAGGTGCCGGGGAGCACCTCGCCCACGAGCGAGGTGGCGTCGAGGGCGGTGACTCCGGCCAGGGCGCAGGTGTCGAGGGAGACGCCGCCGAAGACGGGGACACTGGCGCCGCACACCCCCGAGCGGCCGGCCACGGGGGTGACCGGGACCCGAGCCTCGTAGCAGGCGGCCAGCACCGCGCCCAGCTGGGCGCGGTCGGCCGGCCGGGCCACCACGGCCGGCTGCGCCGGCACCGTCCCGTCGACCGCCCAGCGGATGGCCAGCGGCCACCAGTCTCTCCCGGCCTCGGCCCGGTCCTCGTCCTCCACGCTCACCTCGTCGCACACGTCGCCCAGACGGCGCAGCAGCCGGTCGTCGACCGGGACCCGGGGACCGCCGAGACGCTCGCCGGCGCGACCCACGCCCTCGGGCAGGTCGATGGGGGTGACGGGGACGGGGGCGCTCGGGTTCCCCCGGGGGCGCTTCACCCGGCCCGGCCCTCGGAGGTGCCGCCACTGCTCACGCCGTCGGCCACGGCGCCCCCGTCGGCGCCGGGGTCGAGCCCGGCCCGTTCCAGTTGGCGGCGGGCACCGGCGGCCAGGGCGGCGGCTTCGGCCGCGACGGCCTCGGCACTACGGCCCCACTCGGTGCACAGCAGGCGGCCGATCTCGGGGGCGGCAGAGGCGGCGGCCTGCGCCCGGCGCAGGAGGGCCCGGGTCCGGCGTGACAGCACGTCGTCGACGGTGCAGGCCATCTCGGCCCGCGTCGCCCAAAGCGCCTCCACTTTGAGCTGGGGAAGTCCGGGCACGAGGGCTCCGAGCAGCTCGGGCCGACCTTCGGCCAGGGCGAGCACCGCGGGCGTCTCGCCGCCGTGGCGCGCCACCAAGGCGCCGAGCGTCGCCTCGTCCACCCCCAGTGCCTGCGCCGTCCCGGGTTGGCGCAGCGCCTCCAGGCCGTCGGACCCGCGCAGGCGAAGCTGTCGGGTCCGGGAAGCTCCGGCTCCAGCCGGGGCTCGCCGCCCCAGACGGGCCAGGGCGGCGTCGACGGCGTCCTGCGCCATCTGCCGGTAGGTCGTCAGCTTGCCGCCGGTCACGGTGACGAGGTCGTGCTCCGACACGCGCACGGTGTGACGCCGCGACATGTCGGCCGTCCGGGCACTCAGCTGATGTCCCCGAACGGCCACGGCCAACGGTCGGAGCCCGGCCCACACCCCGGTCACGTGGCCGCGATCGAGCGGCTCGGTCACCACCTGGTTCACGGCGTCGATGACGTAGTCCACGTCCTCGGGGAGACAGGCGGGATCGTCGAGCGGTCCGTCCCACTCGGTGTCGGTGGTGCCGATGTAGACGTCGTCGCCGTCGGGCCACGGCACCACGAAGATCGACCGGCGGTCGCCTGCCACCGGCACCACGGCGGCCACGTCGGCCGGCAGGCGCCAGCGCGGCAGCGTGACGTGGATGCCCTTGGCCGGGCGGATGGAGTGAGGGTGGGCGGCTTCGTCGAGGGCGCGTACGTCGTCGGCCCACACCCCGGTGGCGTTGACCACCACCGAAGCCCGCACCTCGATCTCCTCCCCGGCCGCCGCCCCGGGGACGTCGAGGGCGGGGGCGACCCGGGCCCCGCACACCCGTCCGCCCGAGTCGTGAAGCAGGGCGCTCACCCCGGCGTAATTGGCCACCACCGCCCCGTGGTCCAAGGCGGCCGTTCGGGCCAGGGTGAGGGTGAGCCGGGCGTCGTCGGCCCGGGCGTCGTAGTACAAGAAGCCGGCCACCAGGGCGTCGGTGCGCAAGGTGGGCAGGTGCGACAGGGCCTCGGCCTTGGAGATGCGGCGGTGGCGCTTGCCGATGCGCAACCCGCCGGTGAAGTCGTAGAGCCACAGGGCGGTGGAGTAGGCCCGGGCCACCTGCTTGGAGACCACGCCGGCCCGGCCGAACAGCGGGATCAGAAAGGGCAGTGGCGTGACCAGGTGGGGGGCGTTGTCGAGCAGGCGCTGGCGCTCGTGCAGTGACTCGTAGACCAGGCGGAAGTCGTGCTGCTGGAGATAGCGCAGCCCGCCGTGGACCATCTTGGACGACTTCGACGAGGTCCCCGAGGCGAAGTCGTGGCGCTCCACCAGTGCGGTGGAAAGACCCCTGGATGCGGCGTCGAGAGCGACACCGCATCCGGTGATGCCGCCGCCCACGACGAGCAGGTCGAAGTGCTCGCTCCCCAAGCGCTCCAGCGACCTCCTGCGGTCGAAACGCTCGTCCAACGAGGTGGCCGCCGGCACGCCCCGCAGCCTGCCACAGCCCCTCGGGACCACCGCTGCGTGCCTCCGCCGGCACCGGCCGGGCCATTTCTACAACTGGTGTCAACAAACAATCGTTGGCGATACACTGGCCGCCATGCGGTCGCCCGACGAGCTCACCGAGCTGTTCCGTGCCCAGGGGCGCAAGGTGACGGCCCAGCGCCAGTGCATCTTCCGGGTGCTGCAAGGTGACGTGACCCACCCGACAGCCGACAGCGTCTACGAGGCGGCCCGGGCCGAGGTGCCCACCATGTCGCTCAAGACCGTGTACCAGACCCTGCACGAGCTGGCCGCCCTGGGAGAGATCGCCGCCTTGGACCTCGGCACCGGCACCACCCGCTTCGACCCCAACCGCGAAGCGGTGCACCACCATCTGGTGTGCCGACGCTGCGGCAAGGTGCGTGACCTGTACGCCGACTTCAGTGCCGTCACCGTGCCGCCGGGAGCCGAGGCCGGCTTCGAGGTGTCCGACGCCGAAGTGGTGTTCCGGGGAACGTGCGCCGAGTGCCGCCGGACGACCCGGAGCCGGCGGCGCCGGGAGGCGCTGGCGGCCACGTAGACGGCGGCGCCGCCGGCAAAGGGCCGTCGCATCGAAGAGCCGGCAAAAGGCCACGAAGAAAGACCACGAAGAAAGAACAGAGAGGAAGAAGCACTGTGCCCAACCTGAAAGGCTCCAGGACCGAGGAGAACCTGAAGACGGCGTTCGCCGGCGAGAGCCAGGCCAATCGTCGTTACCTGTACTTCGCCCAGAAGGCCGACGTGGAGGGCTACCCCGACGTGGCCGCCCTGTTCCGCTCGGTGGCGGAGGGCGAGACCGGCCATGCCTTCGGCCACTTCGACTTCCTGCGCGAGGTGGGAGACCCGGTGACCGGAGTGCCGGTGGGTGCCACCGCCGACAACCTGCGCTCGGCCATCGAGGGCGAGACCTACGAGTACACCGAGATGTACCCCGGCTTTGCCCGCGTCGCCCGCGACGAGGGGTTCACCGAGGTCGCCGAGTGGCTCGAGACCCTGGCCCGGGCCGAGAAGAGCCATGCGGGGCGCTTCACCGAGGGTCTCCAGGCGGTGGGCGGCTGAGCGCGGCGGCCGCCTCGCCCCGCCGGCTGACCCTCGAAGACATCGAGGACCTGCGCGCCTACGAGCGCCATCGCCAGGAGTTCCGGGAGCGGGTCATCGAGCTCAAGCGCCGCCGTCGGGTGGCGCTGGGGCCCATCGTCACCGTGGTCTTCGAGAGCCGCGACACCATCCGGTTCCAGGTCCAGGAGATGGCCCGCATCGAGAAGATGGCTTCCGACGCCCAGATCCAAGCAGAGCTCGACGTCTACAACCCCCTCATCCCCGACCCGGGCGAGCTGTCGCTGACGCTCTTTGTCGAATTGACCGACGAGGCCGTCCTGCGGGAGTGGTTGGGGAAGCTGGTCGGTATCGAGCGCAGCCTGCGCCTGCGCCTGGGCCGGGGCCCGGGGGCCCGAGAGGTGGCCGGGGTTCCCGAAGCCGCCCACGAGGAGCAGCTCACGCGGGAGGACGTGACGGCGTCGGTGCACTACGTGAGGTTCCTCGTGGGGGCCGAGGAGCTGGCGAGCTTCGTGGCCGGACCGGTCAGCCTGGCAGTGGACCACCCGGCCTATCGGCACCAGGCCGAGTTCTCGGAGGAGACTCGGGCCGAGCTCCTGGGCGACCTGCGGCCCCCGTGACCAGGGGGGATCTGGACACGGGGTGGCGGCTGGGCCATACTGTCTATTCCGCTGTTTTCCCTTCCAGGGGAGCATTGTCCCTGGTCAGAGGTTTGCGGCGGGCAAACAACACTGAGAACCGCGTAAAGAGCACCTACTGCGAGACCACACAGAACACTGCGTGAATTTGAGGAAGTGACCCCCATGACCGCCCTCGACTTCGCTCTTGCCTGGCGCAAGCGCGCCGCCTGCCGGGGCATCGACCCCGAGGTCTTCTTTCCCGTCTCCGACGAGGAGGCCGAGGAGGCCAAGGCCATCTGCGCCATGTGCCCGGTCCGTCAGGCCTGCCTGGAGCATGCCCTGGCCAACCGCGAGCGCGAAGGGGTATGGGGCGGGGCCACCGAGCGTGAGCGTCGTCGGATCCTCCGCCAGCGCCGAAAGTCGGCCTGACGCCATCTCGGTGCGCGCCGGCGGCGCCTCGCCCCGCAGCCGGTCGCCCTTCGACGCCGAGACGGCGTCAAGCTCGAGAACCGTGGCGCGTCCGGTGAGAGGCGTCCGGTGAGACGGGTGCGATGATGCCCGCAGTGGTGACCCCGGTCGCCTACGGGGGGACCGTGGCCGTGGCCGTGGCGGCGGCCGTGGCGCTGTGCACGGGGGCGCGCCGGCACCCGGGGCGGTGGACGGTGTGGGCGGCCCGGGTGCTGGGGCTGGTGCTCCTGGCCGACGCCGTGAGCTTCGTGGTGAGCGCCTCTTCGCCCTTCTCGGTGCAGAGCTCGCTGCCGTTGCCGCTGTGCGACGTGGCCGCGCTGGTGGCGGCTGCGGCCTGTTTCTGGCCCGTGCCGCTCCTGCTCGAGCTCACCTGGTTCTGGGGCATGGCCGGCACCCTGCAGGCCGTCGTCACCCCCGACCTCGACGAGGGTTTCCCCCATCTCGCCTTCTTCCAGTACACGGTGGGGCACCTGGCCATCGTGGTGGTGGCGCTCTACTTGGTGGTGGGACTGGGGGCGCGGCCGCGTCGGCGGGCCGCCCCGCGCGTCCTTGCCGTCACCGTCGCCTACAGCGCCGTGGTCGGGCTGGTCGACTGGCAGACCGGGGCCGACTACATGTTCTTGCGCTCCCCGCCGGCCAGCTGGACGCTCTTGAGCGTGCTCGGTCCTTGGCCCTGGTACGTGTTGAGCGCCACCGGTGTGGCCGTGGTGCTGTTGTGCCTCCTGGACGCGCCGTTCTGGCCGGGGCGCCGGCGCCCTCCGGCGGCGGCAGCGGTGTCGGCCGGGCCGGGGGTGGGAGGGCCCCGGGCCGCGGCCTGAGTCACGGCGCCCTGAGTCACGGCGCCGGCCTGAGGCGGCCGGCGGCCAGGTAGCTTCGCCCTCCGTGGATCTCATCGAGGCGCTGCGCACCACGGGAGCGGCACGGGAGTTCTCCTCCGACGACATCCCCGAAGCCGTCGTCCACCGTCTCCTCGACACCGCCCGCTTCGCCCCCAACGGCGGCAACCGCCAGGCCTGGCGAGTGGTGCTGGTACGCGACGGAGAGCGGCGGCGGCGCCTGCGCCAGCTGTACTTGTCGGGTTGGTACGACTACCTGGCCATGTCGGCCGCCGGCCTCACGCCCTGGGCGCCGGTCACCGATCGTCGGGCCGAGGACCGGGCCCGGGCCGATGCCCCGGCACTGGCCCGGGCGGCGGCGGAGGCACCGGGAGGGTTCGCCGAGCACCTCGACGAGGTACCGGTGCTGCTGGTACTGCTGGCCGACCTGCGCCGCCTGGCCGCCGTCGACCGGGACCTCGACCGTTACACGCTGGTCGGTGGGGCGTCGGTCTACCCCTTTGCCTGGAGCGTATTGCTGGCCGCCCGTGCCGAAGGGCTGGGCGGGGTGATGACGACCATGGCCACCGAGCGCGAAGCCGACGTGCGCCACCTCCTCGGTGTTCCCGAGGAGTACGCCGTGAGCGCCGTGATCGCCCTGGGACGCCCGCTCAACCAGCCCACCCGACTGCGGCGCACCCCGGTCGAGCAGTTCGCCACCGTCGACAGTTTCGACGGCGAACCGCTGCGGGCCGAGGGCTGAGGCCGGCGGCAGCGCCGTCCACGGCGGCGAGCGCGGCGACAGCGGCGACGGGTACGGCGGCGCCAGCGACGTGGTCCGTCCTTCGGAGGAATTCGAGTTCCGGGCGGAGGACCCGGCGCCGGTGCTGGTGCACATGGATCGCCTGGGGGTGGCCCATCGGGGTTGGGTGAACCTGCAGCCGGGGATCGACGAGAGAGATGCGCCGCCGCCGCAGTCGGCCCTGACCATCATCTTCTCCACCGCCATCCACGACGTGCCGGTGTGCACGTGGGTGGCGGGCCGCTTCGGCCGTAAGGGTCTGGGGCCCGACTCGCTGGGGGTGCAGCACGCCACCGGACCCAGGGTGGTGGGGCGACTGGGTTCCCTGGGCCTGGCCCTGCCCGAGGGGTGGCGGTGGGTGCAGGACCATCCTCGACGCGGGCTGGTGATGGTCACACCGCCCGGGACCGCTCACGACGTACAGCTGCGCTTCTTGCTGGAGGCGGGCAAGGCCCTGAGCAAGATCCCGCTCACCGGTGATTGGCGGGCGTTGGTCTACGAGGGCCGCTGAGCGCTCCGGCTCGTTCGAAGGCGGGGGAGCACGTCGGTGCGTCCGGGACCCGGCTGGGGCTCGGCCCTGGCGACCGGCGCCGAGACTAGGAGTACGAGTGCTGGCGAGGGCGAGCAGAGACGCCGACGACCAGGGGCTCGGCGGCGAAGACGCAGCGATTTCGACCGGTGTCCTTGGCCCGGTACATGGCCAGGTCGGCGTCACGCAAGAGCGACTCACTGTCGTCCTCACCCCGGGGGCTGTAGGCGATGCCGATGCTCACTCCCACGACCACTTGCTGGTCTCGCACCTGGACGGGTTGCGACACTTCGTCCACGATCCGTTCAGCGGTGTGGCGAGCCGCCTCGGCGCTGTCCACGTCCTCCATCAAGATGGCGAACTCGTCGCCACCGATGCGGGCCACCGTGTCCTCGATCCGCACCGTGCGGGCCAGCCGTTCGGCCACGGTCACGAGGAGCTCGTCGCCCGCTTCGTGCCCTTGACGGTCGTTCACCGGCTTGAAGCGATCGAGATCGAGATACAGAAGCGCCACACCGCCTCCTTGGCGGCGGGCCCGAGCCACCGCCTGGTTGAGGCGGTTGAACAACAGTGAGCGATTGGCCAAGCCGGTCAGGGCGTCGTGGTAGGCCTGGTAGGCGAGGAGCTCCTGGTAGCGGCGGCGCACCGCCTCCTGCCGGTAGCCGAACACGATGATGAGGACGGTGGCGACGGCCAGCAGGCCGAGCAGGGCCACGCCGACGTGCAGGTCGCTGCTCCTGATCGGCCCGAAGAACTCCGACGAGCTCTGCACGGTCATCCCCGACCAGCCGCCCACGCCGAAGGGGGCGTAGGACACTTCCTCGCCGTCGAGCTGGTAGGCGCCGGTGCGGCCGTGGGCCACGGCGGCCACGGCTCTGCTCTGGCCCAACGACGTGCCGATGGCGGCCGGGTTGGGACCCGCCACCACCACTCCGTTGGAGTCGACCACGTAGCCGGCGCCGGTCCGCCCGTAGCGAAGCTGCTGTACGTAGGTCTCCAGATTCGAGTGGTCGAGGCGCATGTAGCCGACGAAGAGAGCCTTCGTCTGCCCGGCGATCTCGATGGGCACGGCCATGGCCACCACCGGGACCGAACCGACCTTCATGACCGCCGAGACATCCGGCTTGGACGCCAACAGGGCCTTGATCATGGGCCCATAGCCGGGGTCGCTCTCCGGTGGCAGGCCGGGACCGGTCGAGTAGGCGTCGAGCGCTCGGCCGGCCGGGGTGACCAGAGCCGCTCCGTAGTTGAGGAAGGTGGCCTGGTCGACGAACGACCGAAGGCGGGCCTGGTCCGAGGCGTTGCCGGGGGTGAGCGCCCAGTTCCCGCTCGACGCGTAGTCGAGGGCCTCCTTCAAGGCGAACAGCACGTACTCCTTGCCCAAGCTGGCCAGCGAGGATTGCAACGTCTTGCGGTCCCGCAGGAGCAGGGTCTCGGCCTTGGTGTTGGCGCGCGCCGTCAAGACCAGGCCCAGGGTGCCGGTGGTCAGCACCAGGGCGACGCTGAGGACGACGAGGGCGATGTGCCGCACTTTGGCCATGTCTCGATATCGGCGGCTGGCCCGAGATCCTTGACGCCCCGGGCCAGGGGCGACGCCCTTGTCCGGCTGCGGCCGGTGATCCAGAGGCGGGGCGCCGGAGGCCTGTGGCCGACGAGGCGGAGAATTGTTGGCCCGGTGACCTCCAGCTGGGTTCGGGCCCGCCCGGCGCAGGCCCGTCGCCGTGGAGCAGGCCGCGCCCTACCCCGTGGTCCGGGCCCGGCAGGGTGGCGCACTCAGGCGTGCTCGTGGCTCGTCGCAGGCCCCTGTCCCTCGACGTAGTCCTCGGCCCGCACCACGCCGGTGACGGGCCCGCCGTCGAGGAAGCGCCGGATGTTGGCGGCCGCCATGGCCAAGGCGCCCTCGAACGCCCCAGGAGCCAGAGCGGAATTGTGGGGACTTCCCAACACGTTGGGAAGGTCGA
>JASHZK010000369.1 GCA_030042575.1 Acidimicrobiales bacterium | reverse complement strand
GGCGTCCGAGGGTGGTCAGATCATCTCCTGTCTCTTCTCCAACCCGGACTTCTCCAAGGCCTTGGAGAACCGGGGCTCCGGAGGTGGCTTGCCCGCCGGTGGCGGCAGCAGCTTCACCTCGCTCCTGCAAAAGTGTCTGCCGGCGAGCTACCAGCAGTTCGTGAGCCAGGTGGTGGAACCGGCCATGAGCATCAGCCAGGTGCTCGACCCGCCCAGCACCGACATCAACACCAGCTCCTACACGGTGGCCGGCCTCGACACCGGCCAGCCGCAGCTGGGGTTGGTCACCAAGGCCCAGCTGGCCAAAGGCCAGTGGTTCGGTGCCCACCCGGCCCACCAGCTGCTGGTCAGCACCGCTTACGCCAGCTCCAAGTCCATCAAGGTCGGCCAGACGATTCCGATCAACGGCACCAATTTCACCGTCGTCGGCCTGGTCAACCCTACGTCCTCGGGGGACACCTCGGACCTGTACTTCGACCTCCCGACGCTGCAGTCGCTGGCTTCGGCCTCCAGCCAGATCAACGAGGTGCTGGTCGAGGTGGACAACTCCTCGCAGGTCAACGCCGTGGTGAAGCGCATCCGGCGCCTGTTGCCAGGGGCCCAGGTCCTGGCCGACAACTCGCTGGACAACACGGTCACCGGCAGCTTGGCCAACGCCCACACCATCGCTTCGGACTTCGGCGGGATCATGGCGCTCATCATCTTGTTGGCCGCCTTCATCATCGCCGCCCTGCTCACCCTGTCCAGCGTGTCCAAACGGGTGCGGGAGATCGGGACCCTGCGAGCCCTGGGGTGGACCCGTGGGCGCGTGGTGCGCCAGATCGTGGCCGAGACGACCGGCATCGGGGTGCTGGGCGCCGGCTTGGGCCTGGCCGTGGGCGCCGTCGTGTGTGCCGTCATCACCGGCTTCGGGCCCAGCCTCAGTGCGGTCTCCTCCGAGAACGCGCTGGGCGCCTCATCGGTCAGCAGCCTGTTCCATGAGGCCACCCGCAATGCGACCAAGGTCTCCATCCCGCTGACGGCGCCCATCCACGTCTCCACTTTGCTGTTGGGGGTGCTCTTCGCCGTGGTGGGGGGGCTGGTTGCCGGACTGGCCGGCGGATGGCGGGCTGCCCGCATGTCGCCGGCCGCTGCCCTGGCGGACCTGGGATGACCGAGGCGCGCCCGACGCCGGACCACGACCCCCAGCCGCAATACCGGTTGCAGAGGGTGGAACGCCGCTACGAGCGGGGGGGTGTGGCCGTGCTCGCCGTCCACGACCTGGACCTGGAAATCGACGCCGGGGACTTCCTGTCGATACAGGGCCCGAGCGGGTCGGGCAAGACGACGCTGCTGCAGCTGCTGGGCGCTTTGGACTCTCCCACCTCGGGCAGCATCTTCTTCGAAGGGCAAGAGCTCGGACAGGTCTCGGACCACGTGCTCACCGGGATCAGGGCCGAGCGCGTGGGATTCGTCTTCCAGCAGTTCAACCTCCTCCCGACGCTGACGGCGGTCGAGAACGTGGCCATCGCCATGGTCCCGTTGAAGGTCAAGAGCGAGGAACGGCGAAAGCGAGCCGTGGAGCTGCTGGGTCAGGTGGGGCTGGCGGCACGGACCGAACACCTTCCCTCGCGCCTGTCAGGGGGCGAGCAGCAGCGAGTGGCCATCGCCCGGGCTCTGGCCAACCACCCTCGGGTCATCATGGCCGACGAGCCCACCGGCAACCTCGACAGTCAAAACGCGACGGAGATCATGGCGCTTCTCGGTCGCCTGCAGTGCGACACGAGCGTCACCGTGGTGGTGGCCACCCACGACCCCGAGGTGGCTCGCCATTCGCAACGGCAAATCGTCATGCGCGACGGGACGGTGGTTTCCGACGCCAGGACTTGACGGCGGCGAGGGTTCTCAACGGCGCCACAGAAACGGGCGATCCTGGAGCGGGCGACGGGAATCGAACCCGCATGGCCAGCTTGGAAGGCTGGAACTCTGCCATTGAGCTACGCCCGCAAACCGCACAAAGCATCCCGGCGCGGTGGTCGTGCGACGACGGTGGAAAGCGATACTACTCGGCGCTCTCCCGAGAGCTGGTACGGGTGTTGACGCCACGATCGCCCGCCAGGTCGGGGAGACGGTGTCGGTCGGGGAGGCGGGATTTGAACCCGCGGCCTCCTGCTCCCAAAGCAGGTGCGCTGCCAGGCTGCGCTACTCCCCGGTGTGCATCGCTCACCAAGCGTACCGACCGGGGAGCGAGCCCCTGGCGGTACCTGTGGCTGTGAGAAGGGGCGCCCGTGGGCGCCCCTTCTCGGCCTGCTCGGATGGGGCAGCCCGCTAGCTGCAGCCCGTCACCGTCACCGGGTTGTCGCTGGTCCCCGAGGGCGAGTACGGCCCGGCGTCGGCGAACTGGTTGGCCGTCCATCCCACGAAGTCGTCGATCGTCGCCGAGCCGTCGATGTTGTCGTGGGTGAGCCCGGTGTACAGCCAGTGCTCGACGTTCTGCGGGGTGCTCAGCGCGCACATCTCGTTGGTCAGGCTCACCTCGGTGGCGGGGTCGACGACCGTGTCCTTGGTCCCGTTGGCGATGATGAGGGGCACCGAGGTGTCGGTCTTGGCCAGGTTGGCCGCGTTCGACGGGTCGTTGTCCTTGATCAGCGTCTGCCACTTCGCCGGCAACTTGGAGACGGCAGTTCCCGCCTTGAAGTTGAAGACCTTGTCGAATCCGCCCGAGTCCAGGACCAGCTTGGAGCCGACCTGGTCGAGGCAGTCGCCCTTCTTGCTGAGCAGCGGCAGGTATTTCTGGCCGTGCGCCGTCAGCATGTCGGACACGGGGGCGGCTGTGTTGCCGTAGGCGGAGTTCCAGCCCCCGACGGCCAGGAACAGCAGCACCCAGTCCGTCGACTTCTTCTCGGCGTAGGGGATCTCCTTGGACAAGTTGGACGGCGGCGCCATGGCCAGCACGCCGTCGAGGTTGAGCCCGGCGCTGTAGGTCTTGGCGTAGTCGAGGACGAACATGGCCGTCTGGCCCCCTTCGGACCAACCCCACACCACGTAGTTGTCGCTGGCGTCGGTCTCCGCCTCCATGTTCACCGCGGCCTTGACCATGTCGATGGTGTTGTACGCCGCGCTCTTGCCCACCAGGTAGGGAAGGAGGCTGGGCGAAGGAGAGAGGATGTCGGCGTTGGCCATACCCTGGTAGTCGGTGGCCACCACCTCGAAGCCCTGAGCCAACATGGTGTCGATCTCCGGGACGGCGGTCGACGGGTCGAGGGACGGCGCGCAGCTGTAATTGAGGCCGACGGTCGGATGTGCCCAGCTCACCACCGGCCATCCCCCCTCCGGCGCCGTCCCCTCGGGTACGTAGATGAGCCCGGTCACCTTGACGGCCTTGCCGTTCCAGGTCTCGGACCAGTACTCGACCAGGTAGATGGCCGAGGCGTTGCTCACCTCGCTGGTCGAGAGCGACTCGTAGTTGATCACGGTGCCCGGGGTGCCCGACTCAGCCGTCGCCGGCGCCGCCCCCACGGCGACCAGGCCCACCGTGACCATGGCGGTGACGAGCACCGACCCTCCTAGAACGGACAACCAACGCAGTGCTCGTCTTGTCATGGCTCCCCCAGGTTCTGCCGAAGAAATCACAATATCCCGGCAACCATATTGGTTTTCAACGGGGAAAGGATGCTTCGTCAAAACTGACGAATCCGAGCCCGCCGGAGCCCCAAAAGGGGGCGAGGCCCGGCTGGCCAGGGCGGACGGTCAGCTCGACGCGCAGCCAGCCGGCGTCCCGGTGTTCCCCTCCACGGCGTAGAACTCGTCGAGCAGCGAGCAGATCGTCACTTTGGCCACCAGCCACTTACCGGTGGCGTAGGTGGCGTAGCCCGTCTCCGGGCCCAGTTCCACGCTGCCGCCGGAGCCCAGGATGTCGTAGCTGACGCTGGCGCACGGCGTGGGCACCTTCTTGGAGCTGCACTTGGAGTCGGAGATCAAGGTCACCGCCAGAACCGAGGCGCCGGTGGCGGCGCTGGCTATGGCCGAGTGCACAGCCGTGCTCAAAGAGGCCTTCACCGCACTTCCGTCCTGGATGGCCCCGGCCATGGCCGTGACGTTCTTCGACGAGAAGTTGAACAGCGTCTTGTACTCGCTGGTGATGTCGGCCTTGGACGCCGAGGCGCTGGGCTCGGACGGAGTGGAGGACCCACAGGCGGTGGCGGCCAGCGCCACCAGTGCCGCCGCCAGCAAGGGAAGGACGCCTCGGCGGCCTCGCAGGAACTGAGAGCGAGGCTGCGCTCCGCGGCCGTGCTCCACCGATGCATGACTCATAGCGACCCCCCAGAACAGTGCGACCTTCCGGTCGTGGGCATTTGCACTCGTCGGCCCGGAAAGCTACCAGAGGGCCCACGACCCTGCCCGCCGGCGGGGCCGACGATCCGACCCGACACCTGCCCTCGCCGGCTCGACATCGGCCCTCGGGGCCGGACGCGGGCCGGAGCCGTGCCGCTTATCCGAATCCCGCCGTGGCCGGGGCACTGGACGCAGGTCCTTTGTCAGGAGCGGAATTCTCCGACGGCCCCGACAACGGGGCGGTGACAGCCCCGGTCGGATAGGGACAGGTCTGTTTGGAGGGCACGCATACCGTGACGCTGGTGGGGAAGTCGAAGCCACCCTCCACGGTCGCCGGAGTGGACGGCTGGCCATTGGTGAAGGTGACGTCCATCACCCGGCCTTCGTAGTTTCCCGGTCCGCACCCGGTGAGAAGGCCGCTGCAGACGACGTGGATGTCGATGAAGTAGAGGGTGCCGTCTGGGGCGAAGGCCAGCCCGAACGGGTTGTATTGGGTGGTGGGGTACTTCCCCAGCTCGGCCACGGTGGTGCCCGGCACGTCGTGCATCTTCGTGTCCGGTTTGCCGTCGGGGGTGACGAAGACGATGCTCGGATTTCCGATGTAGCTGCTCACGGCGTAACAGCCGCACGCC
>JASHZK010000368.1 GCA_030042575.1 Acidimicrobiales bacterium | reverse complement strand
ACCCCCGCGCCCTGGCCGCCGTGCAGGTGGTGGGCGAACAGCTGAGCGAGCGCATGGGGGGGGCGGCGCCGGGGACGGCCGCCCCGCCGGGACGAGGAGGTCGGCGTGGCCGCTGACTACTACGCCCTGCTCGGGGTGGCGCCCGGCGCCACCGACGAGGAGATCAAGCGCGCCTACCGGCGCAAGGCTCGTGAGCTGCACCCCGACCGCACCGGTGGCGACCCCGCCGCCGAGGCCCGCTTCAAAGAGGTGTCGCTGGCCTACGAGGTCCTGCGCGACCCGCAACGTCGGGCCCGCTACGACCGCTTCGGGCCCGACGGGGTCGACGCCCCCCCGGCCGGGATGGCCGACAGCTTCTTCGGTGGGGGGTTCTCCGAGATCTTCGACGCCTTCTTCGGCGGTGCCGGCATGGGCATGCGTCGAGGGGGAGGGCCGGCGCGCGGTGCCGATGCCGAGGTCGTGCTCGAGCTCGACCTGAGCCAGGCCGCCTTCGGCGCCGCCCGCGAGGTGTCGGTGGAGTTGCCGGTGACGTGCGCCACCTGCGACGGCTCGGGGGCCCGCCCCGGGACCACGGCCGTGCGGTGCCCGGACTGTCGGGGCACGGGGGAGGTGCGCCAGGCCCGCCAGTCCATCCTCGGTCAGGTCGTCACCGCCGCCCCCTGTAGGCGCTGCCAGGGACTGGGAGAGGCCATCGCCAGCCCGTGCTCGGACTGTCGGGGCGAGGGGCGCTCCGTCGAGCAGCGCAGCTTCACGGTGGAGGTGCCGGCCGGGGTGGACCAGGGCTCGACCCTGCGTCTCACCGGACGGGGACCGGCAGGCCCCCGGGGCGGGCCGGCGGGCGACCTCTACGTGCACCTGTCGGTGCGTCCCCATCCGCGCTTCACCCGCCACGGTGACGATCTGACGGCCGTGCTCCCGGTGTCGATGACCCAGGCCGCCTTGGGGGCCACCTTCGAATTCGAGACGCTGGACGGGACCGAGACCGTCGCCGTCGCCCCCGGCACGCAGAGCGGGCACGTCGTTCGCCTGCGCACGCGGGGCGTGCCCCACGTGCGCGGCCGCGGCCGCGGGGATCTCCTCGTGGAGGTGACGGTGCAGACGCCCACCGATCTGACCAAGGAACAAGAGGAGTTGTTGCGCCGCCTGGCCGCCGAGCGGGGGGAAGAGATCGCCCCGCCCGACAGCGGGTTCCTCTCCCGGCTGCGTTCCGCTTTCGGCTAGTGGCCGGCACGTCGCCGGCGGCCCTGGCCGCCGTGGCCCAGGTCTTCGTCGACGACGTGGACGACGTGGACCACGCCGCGTTGTCGCCGGACGACGCCCGCCATCTGGGCCAGGTGCTGCGGCTCGGGGCGGGGGAGCCGGTGGTGGCCGCCGACGGCGCCGGCCGGTTCCGCCTGTGCCGTTACGTCTGGGGACCGGGCGCCGGCACCGACGGGCGAGGAGCCGGCGCTCTCGAGGCTGACGGACCCGTGCTCTTCGAGCCGGCGGCGTCGTGGGCGGTCACGGTCGGCTTCGTCCCGGTCAAGGGCCAGCGCCCCGAGTGGGTCGTCCAGAAGCTCACCGAGCTGGGTGTGGATCGCATCGTCGTGCTCCGGTCGGCCCGGGCCGTGGTGCGCTGGGAGGGGGAACGCCACCGGCGCGCCCTGGAGCGGCTGGCCCGGGTGGCGCGGGCGGCGGCAGCGCAGAGTCGCCGGGCCCGGCTCCCGGCCCTGGAGGGAACGTGGGAGCTGTCGGAACTGGTCGCCGCCGTGGCCCCGGCGCCCGTGGGCCTGGCCGATCCCGCCGGCGGGGCGCCCCGGGCCGATCTGCGGGGCCTGGCCGTGGGTCCCGAAGGTGGCTGGGAGCACGCCGAGCGCAACGGGGAGCTCCCCCTCGTCGGACTGGGGAGGGGGGTGCTGCGAGCCGAGACGGCGGCGCTCGCCGCAGCCACGATCCTCTGTGGGTTCCGAGACGGCCTCGTCAGCCCCGCCTGATCCGCAACCCCAGGTGCGTCAACCGACGCCCAATATCTCCGGCGGCGACATCCCAGGTCAGCATGGGTGTGGATCAGGGACGGCGACGGAATTCCTTGCACTCACCACGCTGAGTGAGCGACACTGTGCGGGGAGCCGGTCTGAGTTCGGTGCGCGCCTGTGGTTGTGGGTGTCCTGACTCCGGAGCGGATGAGGGCGCGGTCGTGGGGGGACAGCAAGCGAGGGTCAGATGGTGACGGTGAACCAGCCGGTCGTGTCCGACGAGGACGAGCAGGAGGAGTCGGCGCGGGCCGCCTATGCCCGGGCCGTCGGTTCTCGGCTGCGGGCCGTGCGCAAGCAGATGCGCCTGTCGTTGCAGGCGGTCGAGGCCATGTCGGACCAGGAGTTCAAAGCGTCGGTGCTCGGCGCCTACGAGCGCGGTGAGCGCGCCATCTCGGTGCCGCGGCTCCAGCGCCTGGCCAAGCTCTACGACGTCCCCGTCGACCAGCTGCTGCCCCAGGACGACGACGCCACCCGCTGGGGGCCGACCGGTGAGCGCCAGTCGGCGGACGGGCCCGGCCTCGGCGAGAGCCCGGGACGAGCCCGACGGGCGCTTCGCCCCTGGGACGGTCA
>JASHZK010000367.1 GCA_030042575.1 Acidimicrobiales bacterium | reverse complement strand
CCCGTGTGGCCGGCGCCAACGCTCGCGCCTTCTACCGTCTGTAGCCACCTGACAGGGCTCCCCCCTCCGCCCTCGGGCGAGAGAACCCCTGGTCAGCCCGGGCCGGCTCCGATGACCCGTGGCCGTCGGCGGTCTGCGCCATCATTCTCGGGTGGACGACGACTCAGCCGGTTCGGCTTCCCTCCCCCAGCAGGTCTTCGCTTGGTGCGCAGCCGTGGTGCGCGAGGTGGTGGACGCCCCGGTCACCTTGGCCCACCTGCGAGGAGCGTTCGAAGAGTTGTCGCACCTGCCCGACGACCTCGATCGGGTGGTGGGGGCGGTGGAGGGCACCACGGCCCCCCCTCAGCACATCGGTCGAAGACGTGGCCCAGGCCCTGGCCCAGATCCGCGATCGCCTCGAACACCTCGACACCGTCATCGGGCACCTGCGCGACACCCTGGTCACCCTGATCGCGGCGGTGCCCGGCGCGGGCCGGGTCCTCGACCGTCTCCCGCCCCCGCCCCCGCCTCCGATGGCCTCCTCCAGTGGCCTCGCCTCCTCCAGTGGCCTCGGAGCGCTGCGGTCGACCCCTGCCGCGCCGCAGCCCGAATCGGATCTCTGACCGCGGCCGCCGATAGGATCCGGCGTCATGGTCCGAACCACGCTCGAGCAGCTTTTCGACGAGGTGCTGGAGGGTCGGCGCCTCCTCACCCACACCTTCTATCGCCGGTGGGAGGCGGGTCAGCTCGAGCTGGCTGAGCTGACCGCCTACGCCGAGCAGTACCGGCACTTCGAACAGGCGCTGCCCGAGGTGCTCGCCGCCGTGGTGTCCCGACTGGACCCCGGGCCGGCCCGACAGGCCGTGCAGGCCAACTTGGACGACGAGCGCGCCGTGCCCGCTGCGCATCTCGAGCTCTTCGACGCCTTCGCCGCCGCCGTCGGGGCGGGGCCGGCGCCAGCGGCGCCGGCCACCGCCGCCCTCGTCGCTCTGTACCGGCACCTGGGGAGCTGCGACCAGGTGGCCGCCCTGGCCGCCCTGGGCGCCTACGAAGTGCAGGCGGCCGAGGTGGCGGTGTCCAAAGCCTCGGGGTTGCGGACCCGCTACGGCCTGTCCGACGGCCAGACGCGGTTCTGGGACGTCCACGGCACCATGGACAGCGAGCACGCCGCCTGGGTTCTCGACGCCCTGGCCGACCTCGACGCCGACCCCGAAGTGGTGCGCGGCGGGGGGCGGGGGGCGGCCGAGGCGTGGTGGGCCTTCTTGGACGAACGCCAGGCCGCCGCCCGGGTTCCCGCTGCCTGCTGAGCCGCTCCCGGTGGTGGCGCGGGTACCGGTGCGCCAAGGGCTCTTCGTCGACGCCGATCCACCGCTGTTGCTGGGCGGACGATGCCGAAGCTGCGGCCGTCCGCACTTCGCCCGCCAGGAGAACTGCCCCTACTGCTCGTCGGCTCACACCGAGGACGATGCCTTCTCGGGTCCCGGACGCCTGTGGGCCCACACAGCGGTGACGGCGGCCCCCCCGGGATACCAGGGCGAGGTTCCCTACGGCTTCGGCGTGGTCGAGCTGCCCGTGGGACTGCGGGTGGTGGGCCGGCTCACCGAGGCCGACCCGAGCCGGCTGTCCATCGGGCGCCTCATGGACCTGGTGGTGGTGCCCTTGCACGTCGACGACGAGGGCCGCCACGTCGTCACCTACGCCTTCGCCCCCGAGGCGATTTGACCAGACCGGTGGAGGTGGCCGGAGTCGGCCTGCACCCTTTCGGCCGGCATCCCGGCACCTCGCTCCCCGCCATGGGAGCAGCCGCGGTGCGCGCTGCGCTGGCCGAGGCCGAGGTGGGCCGCGGTGGCTTCCAAGCCGCTTTCTGCGCCACCGCCTACGCAGGGGTGGCCAGCGGCCACAAGGTCCTGGGAGCGCTGGGCATGACGGGAATGCCCATCGTCGACGTCGAGGCCGGCTGCGCCAGCGGTGCCGCCGCCTTGATGCTGGCCGCGAGCGCCATCGCCTCCGGTCAGCGCGACACCGTGCTCGTCTTCGGCGTGGAGAAGATGCCCAAAGGCATCATCCGCTCTTCGTTCTTCGATCCCTGGCAGGAGGAGGCGGGCCTGGCCGCCACTCCGGCCTACTTCGCCCTGCGGGCCCAGCGCCTGATGGAGACCTCGGGAGTGACCAAGGATCACCTGGCCTCGGTGGTGGTGAAGAACCGCGCCCAGGGGGCCGGCAATCCCGACGCCATGTTCCGTTCCGCGGTGGCCGCCGCCGACGTGCTCGGGTCCCGGGTGGTGTGCGAGCCGCTGCACCTGTGGATGCTGTGCAGTCCCAACGAGGGTGCGGCCGCCGTGGTGCTGCGGGCGGCGCGCCGATCGGGCGTGCGGGTGGACAGCGCCGTGCTCCGCTCCCACCTGCCCGGGGCGGTGCTCTCCGAGTCGACTCCGCTCGCCGGCCTGGCCGACGAGAGCGTGGTCCCCCCGAGCACCCTGGCGGCCGACGCCGCTTACGAGGAGGCCGGGGTGGGACCGGAGGACCTCGACGTGGTGGAGTGCCAGGACACCGATGCCGCCCGGGAGCTGCTCGGCTACGAGGAGCTGCGCCTGTGCCCGCCCGGCGGTTCGGCCGAGCTGCTCGAGTCGGGGGCCACCGCCCTGGCCGGGCGCCTGCCCGTCAACCCCAGCGGGGGACTGCTGTCCAAGGGGGAACCGCTGGGGGCGTCGGCGCTGGGGCAGGTGGTGGAGCTGGTGCGCCAACTGCGGGGCCAGGGGGCCGAGCGCCAGGTCCCCGGGGCGCGGGTGGCGCTGGCGCACACGGTGGGGCGCGGGGCCAACGCCGGCGTGGTCATCCTCACGCGCTGACGGGGGGCAGTCATCGGGCCGCAGCGACGGTGGCGGCCCGTTCGCTCAAGCGGCGGTCGCGCAGGAGCTCGCCCGTGTGGGCGAAGGCGTCGCTCGGGCCGGACCAGGCCAGCTCGTCCACGCCGCCGAGCAGCGACCGCTCCACCCGCAAGGTGGCGAGCTGACGGAACAGCAGCGCCCCCGGCCGCTCGGCGGCCAACCGGGCGGCCAACCCGGCCGCGTTGCGAACCTGTTTGCGTAGCTCCGGTTCCCAGTCCGAGACGCTGTCGGGGATGGCATCGATGCTCCCGTAACGGGCGAGAACCTGGCTGGCCGAGCGCTTGCCCCAGCCGGCCAGGCCGGGGAAGCCGTCGGCGCTGTCGCCCACCAGGGCCAGCCAGTCGGGGATGGAGGTGGGGGCCACGCCGAACTTGTCCCACACCCCCTTCTCGTCGACGATCGTCGCCGAGCGGCGGTCGAGCTGCACGACCCGCTCGCTGCGCACGCATTGGGCCAGGTCCTTGTCGGGCGTGCAGATGCGGACCTGCCGGACGCGCCGGTCGTCGTCGGCCACGGCGGCGGCCGAGGCGAGGGCGTCGTCGGCCTCCAGCTCGTCCATGGGCCACACCTTCACCCCCATCGCCACCAGTGCCTCCTCTACGAGCGGGAATTGGCCGAGCAGTTCCGGGGGCATCCCGGCGCTGGTCTTGTACCCGGGCCACAGGTCGTTGCGAAACGATTCGACGACGTGGTCTGTCGCCACTCCCAGGTGGGTGACGCCGTCCTCGAGGAGGGTCAGCACGGTGGAGAGCACGCCACGGGTGGCGGCGATCTCGTCGCCCTGCGACGACAGACGAGAGGGTTGGCCGAAATGGTGACGGAACAGCTCGTAGGTGCCGTCGACGAGATAGACGTCCATGACAAGAGACTCGCGCCATCGACCCGCCGGTGCAGGATGGTGCTGGCGGTCTGGGGCTCCCGCTCCTCCCCCTCAGCCCGGGGGCCCGAAGCGGTCGGTCAGGCTGGGAGCCTCCAGCCACCCGTCGAGGGTGATGTCCCCGAGATCGCCGATGGGAGAAG
>JASHZK010000366.1 GCA_030042575.1 Acidimicrobiales bacterium | reverse complement strand
CGGTGAGCAGCTGCACGTTGGGACCGACCTGCACGTCGTCGCCCACGTCGATGGTCACCTCGTCGAGCGCCACCAACCCGAAGTTCACGAAGGTTCTCGCCCCCACCGTGATGTTGTAGCCGTAGTCGCAGTGGAAGGGTGGGCGAATCTCGCTGTCGGCCCCGAAGGCGCCCAGCAGCTCGCCCAGGATGCGCCGGCGCTCGTCGACCTGTTCGGCGCTCGCACTGTTGAAACCATCGAGCAGGCGCCTGGCCCGCAGGGAGTCGGCGGCGATGGCCGGATCGGCGGAAGCCAGGTAGGGCCGGCCGGCCAGCATCCGTTGTCGATGGGGCTCGCCCGGAGCCTCGCCACGGAGCACGAGGCTGACACTACGCCGGGCCCGATAGCGTGGGCCCGGTGCCCCCCGCCCACTACCGCTGCTCGGCCTGCGGGAACCTGACTCGATTCGACGTGGTCACCGACCGGCGCACCCGCGCTTTCCATCACTACAGCGTGGGGGGCGAGTTGGTGGTCGAGGAGGAGCAGATCCTCTCCCAGGAGGTGGTGGAGGTCTCGTGTCGTTGGTGCGGCCACGGCAGGGCCGTCGAGATCCTGCCGGTGGCGGCCGAGGAGACCGCCCGGTGACGACGGCGCACGCCGGAGCCCGCCCGGGGGGCACGGCCCCGGCCGGGAGCCCGGCGTCACAGCCCCCTGCCACCCTGTGAGGGAAGACGACCGTCGGGCCCCACCGAGCGGGTGACCCGATCCCGGGGGGTGCGCCAATGACCGACGTCACCATCACCATCAGCTGCGACGACTGTCGTCTGCAGGGCACCGACGCCTGCGATGACTGCCTGGTGAGTGTCGTCCTCGGACGTGACCCGGACGACGCCCTGGTCATCGACGCCGAGGAGGCCCGGGCCGTGCGCATGCTGGCCGGGGCCGGCCTCGTCCCCTCACTCCGCTTTGCCAGCCGGGAGGCGGCTGGCGCCGCCGGGTGACGGAGCCGGTTCGCCACCTTCTGGTCACCAACGACTTTCCGCCCAAGGTGGGCGGTATCCAGTCCTACCTGTGGGAGCTCTGGCGCCGGCTCGATCCGGCTTCCTACACGGTGTTCACCGCCTCCTCACATCCCGCTGCCGCTGCCTTCGATGCCGAGGCCGCACGCGCCGGCATCCGCATCAGCCGGGCTCCGTCGGCCGTGCTCTTGCCCACGCCGGCCACGGTGCACCAGGTGCGCCGGCTGGCGGCCGAGTGCGGGGCCCGCTTCGTGGTGATCGACCCCGCCCTTCCCCTGGGCCTGGCCGGTGCCGCCATGGGACTTCCCTACGCCGTGGTGCTCCACGGGGCCGAGGTGACGGTGCCGGGCCGGTTGCCCCTCTCGCGCCAGGCGCTCGCCCGCGTTCTCGGACGGGCCCGGTTGGCCATCTGCGCCGGTCACTATCCGGCGACGGAGGGCCGTCGGGCTGCGGGCGACGCCATGCCCCGCGTCGTCGAGGTGCCACCGGGTGTCGACACGGCGCGCTTCGCCCCTGCCGGGTCGCACTCCCGGGCCCGTGCTCGCGCCGATCTGGCCGTGGGGCACGACGCCCTGGTGGTGCTCAGCGTGAGCCGCCTCGTCCCCCGCAAGGGGATGGACGTGCTCGTCGAGGCCGTGGGGGCGCTGGCCACGTCGTTCCCCTCGTTGGTGGCGGTGGTCGCCGGCGAGGGCCGGGAGCGGCTCCGCCTCGAAGCGCGGGCTCGGCGGACGGGAGCCCCGGTGCGCTTTCTGGGTCGGGTTCCCGACCACCGGCTGCCCGAGTTGTACGGAGCCGCCGATGTCTTCGCCATGGTCTGTCGAAACCGGTGGTTCGGACTCGAAGAGGAGGGCTTCGGCATCGTCTTCCTCGAGGCGGCCGCGGCCGGCGTGGCCCAGGTGGCGGGGCGAAGTGGGGGCGCCGGCGAGGCGGTCGACCACGGCCTCACCGGGTTGGTGGTCGACGACCCGACCAACTCCACAGCCGTGGCCTTCGCCCTGCGCACCCTCTTGGCCGACCCGAGGCGACGCCGGGTGATGGGCGAGGCAGCCAGACGCCGGGCCCTCGAGTCCTTCGACTACGACGTCCTCGCCCCTAGGCTGGCTGCTGCCCTGAGCGACGTGCCAGGCTGAGCGGCCACGAGGCGGCTGGAACAGGTTGCGTCGCTGCAGGGGCGGCTCGAACAGGTTGTGCCGCCGCAGGGGCGGCTCGAACAGGAGTGGGCAACGTTGGCTGAGCAGGCCACCGAGCACATGGTCGTGCACAGGGTCGTGTCGGCTCCGCCCGAGCAGTGCTTCGCTGTGGTCAGCGACGTCGAGCGCTACCCGGAGTGGGCGGCTGACATCAAGCAGGTGACGGTGGAGAGCCGGGACGTCGAGGGCCGTCCCCTGGAGGTGAGCTGGCGGGTGGGGGCCTTCGGGCGCAGCACGAGCTATACCCTGGCCTACGACTACTCGGGCACGCCTCGGGCTCTGGCCTGGAAGCAGACCGCTGGCGACCTGACCGTGAAGCTCGACGGCGAGTACCGATTCGAGCCCGCCCCCGACGGCGGCACCGAGGTGACCTACACGTTGGACATCGCCCTGCGCGTCCCTCTGCCCGGCTTCATCAAGCGCCGGGCGCAGAGTCGGATCATGCACACCGCCTTGGAGGAGCTGAAGGCCCGGGTCGAGTCGTCGCTCACGACGTGAAGGCGGGGGGTCCTGCCGGGGCGGTCACGCTCGGCATCGACGTCGGTGGCACCAAGATGCTCGGATTGGCCCTGAGCGACGAGGGCGAGATCCTGGCGCAGTCCCGTCGGGCCAGCCCGCATCCGGCGGCCACGGCGGCCGGCCACCCGGCGGCCGTCCACGCCCTGGTGGCCACCATGGGGGAATTGGCCGAGGAGCTGGCCGCCGGGCTGCAGGGGGTGCGGGCGCTCGGTGTGGGCATGCCGGGCTTGGTCGACGACTCCGGCCGCCTGCGCTTCGCTCCCAACCTGCCGGCCGGCGACGACCTCGACGTGGCCGGCCGGCTCCGGGGCCGTGTGGGCCTGCCGGTCGTGGTCGACAACGACGCCACCTGTGCGGCCCTGGCGGAGTGGACCCTGGGCGCAGCCGCCGGCGCCACCGACGCCCTGGTGGTGACGTTGGGTACCGGCATCGGCGGCGGCATCGTGGCCGACGGCCAGGTGCTGCGCGGTGCCCAGGGCTTCGCCGGCGAGATCGGGCACATGGTGGTGGACCCCTCCGGTCCCCTCTGCACCTGCGGCAAGCGCGGCTGCTGGGAGCGGTTCGCCTCGGGCAGCGGCCTGGCCCGTCTGGCTCGGGAAGCGGCCCATGCCGGCCGGCTGGGGTCGGTGGTGCACCTGGCCGGCGACGACCCCGACGCCGTGCGCGGTGAGCACGTCAGCGCCGCGGCCGCCGCCGGTGACACCGAGGCCCAGTCGGTGCTCGACGAGCTGGGGTGGTGGATCGCCCTCGGGCTGTCCAACCTGGCCCAGGTGCTCGACCCCGGGATCGTCGTGGTGGGCGGCGGGCTGGTGGAGACCCTCACCTTGGTGTTGCCCACCATCGTGCGCAGTTTCGCCGAGATGCTCGAAGGCGCCGATCGGCGCCCGCACATCCCCATCGTGCCGGCGGCGCTCGGCGAGCAGGCCGGCGCCATCGGAGCGGCTGTCGTGGCCCGGGAGGACCGGCGTGGCCCGGGGGCGCCCACAAGCGGGTTGTAACCTCCGATGATGGAGTTCCGCCGTATCAAGGGCCTGCCGCCGTACGTCTTCGCCGATATCGAGGCGCTGAAGTTGGCTGCTCGCCGTGCCGGCCGGGACGTCATCGACCTCGGCTTCGGCAACCCCGACCTGCCTTCGCCACCGGTGGCCGTGGAGAAGCTGGTCGAGGCGGCTCGCAATCCCCGCAACCACCGCTACTCGGCCAGTCGCGGCATCCCCAAGTTGCGCCAGGCCATCGCCGCCCTCTACCGGCGTCGCTTCGGGGTCGAGCTCGATCTCGACACCGAGGTGGTCACCACCATCGGAGCCAAAGAGGGCCTGTCGCACCTGATGTGGGTCCTGCTGGGCCCAGGCGACAGTGCCCTGGTGCCCTCTCCGTCGTATCCCATCCACATCTACGCACCGCTCTTCGCCGGCGCCGAAGTGCGCCAGGTCCGCCTGGGCGACGGTCGGGAGCCGGCCGACCCCCTGTCGGCGTCGGAGGCCTTCTTCGGCAACCTGATGGAGTCGTGGGAGTCCGCCTGGCCCAAGCCGAAGGTGATCGTCATCTCGTTCCCCCACAACCCGACGACCGCTTGTGTCGATCTCGAATGGATGAAGCGCCTGGTGGCCTTCGCCCACGAGCACGAGACCGTCCTCGTGCACGATTTCGCCTACGCCGATATCTCCTTCGACGGCTACGACCCGCCCTCCATCCTTCAGGTGCCCGGGGCCAAGGACGTGGCCGTGGAGTTGTACACGCTCACCAAGTCGTTCTCCATGGCCGGCTGGCGGGTGGGTTTCATGGTGGGCAACAGCCAGGTGGTGGCCGCCCTGACCAAGCTCAAGAGCTATCTCGACTACGGGACGTTCCAGCCCATCCAGATCGCCGCCATCGTGGCCATGAACGAGGCGCCCGAGTACCCCAGGGAGATCAACGCCGTGTACCGGGGGCGCCGGGACGCCTTGTGCGACGGGCTCAACCGCATCGGCTGGTCCGTGGCCCCCCCGCTCGGGACGATGTTCGTGTGGGCACCCATCCCCGAGCCCTACAAGGAGATGGGGTCCTTGGAGTTCGCCTCCTACCTGGTGTCCGAGGCCGAGGTGGCCACCTCACCGGGGGTGGGTTTCGGCCCCGGAGGCGACGGTCACGTCCGTTTCGCCCTCATCGAGAACGAGCAACGGATCGGCCAGGCCGTGCGCAACCTGCGCCGTACCCTCACGAAGCTGCAGTAGCCGGAGTCGACGCCGACTTGGGCGGGGCCAGGAACTGCTCCACGGCCTGAGCGACGCCCTGGCCCACCGCCTCCTGTCCGGCGGTGCTGTCGGCGATCGAGCCCTCGAAGGGGTCGGTGATGAACAGGGGCTCGATGATCGTGCCGGGCATGTCGCTCGGCGTGTCGAAGTAGCCGGCCTCGGCCGGTCCCAGCAGGAGCACGTGTCCGTAGTTGGCCGCTTCGGCGGCCAGCGTGCTCGTGTCGGGATTCCCCGAAAGGGATCCCACCTGACTGTCGGGCACCGTCCCGTCGTCGGGGATCTGCCAGCCGTGGGCGTTCATCGACGCCACCACGTCGTTCTCGACCAGGCTGGCCAGCTCCACGTTCTTGGCCGAGAAAGGCCGGGCTGTGTCGTAGGTGGCCAGAGCGCCGGCGTTGCTCGGACTGGCACCGGCGTCGAGATAGATGCCCACCAGCACCGAGGCCCCGGCGTCGTTGGCGCACACGTCGCGGGCGGCCACGTCGTCGTTGGCGCCGATCAAACTGAGTGAGCCGTCGGACAGGTCGACCGGACCCAGGCGCAACACGGTGTTGTCCGTGGTGCGCGACACCACCACCCGGTAGCCGTCGGCCCTGAGCAGGGCCATGGTGTCGAGCTCCATGGGCAGGGTCAGCGACGCCTCGGTGATGGTCTGACCGGATTCGGTGTTCCCCAGCGCCCCGGGATCGATGCCGCCGTGGCCGGCGTCGAGGAAGACCGTGGCGTGGCGGTTCCCCTTGGTGGGGGGATAGGCGATGCACGAGCCGCTGGCGAAGAAGGAGGGGTCCAAAGCGGTCGGTCCGGAGGACGATCTCGAGACGACATGCCTCCCCGCCGCGTGACCACCGCTGGGAAGGATCGCCCACAGAACGAGCAGCCCCACCACGGCGGCCGAGATCGCCAGCGTCCGCCGGCGTCTGCGGATCGTCCGGGCGCGCAGTTCCTTCGGCGCCGGACGCGGGGCGCGCCCCGGCGGTGCCGGCGGTCGCCTCCCCGACGCCGGCCGGGGACGGTCG
>JASHZK010000365.1 GCA_030042575.1 Acidimicrobiales bacterium | reverse complement strand
TTGCACGTGGCCCCGGGGATCGTCGACGCCCATACCCATTACGACCCCCAGCTCACCTTCGAGCCCCACGCCACCTCGTCCTGCTACCACGGCGTCACCACGGTGCTGGCCGGCAACTGCGGGTTCTCGGTGGCCCCCAACCGCCCCGACCAGCGGGACTTCCTGACCCGCATGTTCGCCAAGGTGGAGGGCATGTCGCCGGTGGCGTTGTCCGCCGTCGACTGGGACTTCACCACTTTCCCCGAATTCCTGGCCCGCCGTCGGGGCCGCCTCGGCGTCAACATGGCCTGCTACGTCGGCCACTCGGCCCTCCGGCGCACGGTGATGGGGGAGGAGGGATCCGAGCGCCAGGCCACCGCCGGCGAGGTCGAGCACATGCGCCGTCTGGTGGAGGAGGCCATGGAGGCGGGGGCGGCGGGCTTCTCCTCCTCACACGGGCCCACACAGCTCGACGGCGACGACCGCCCTGTCCCCAGTCGCTTCGCCAGCTTGGAAGAGGTCGAGTCGTTGTGCGCCGAGGCGGGGCGGCACCGCGGAGGATCGATCTCCTATCTGCACCGCAGTGCCATCGGCGGCCTCGATGCCGACGACAAGGAGCTGCTGGTGCGCTTGGGCAAGGTGAGCCGGCTGCCCGTCATCCTCCAGGGGCTCGGCGGTCGTTCCAAGGTCGACGTGCCCGGGGCCGGGTGGCAGGACGTGGCCGCCTGGATCGAGGAGGCCGGTCGCCAGGGGGTGGGCATCTACTCGCTGCTGCGCAACCATCCCTTCGACCGCGAGTTCCGCATCGAGCCCGGCACCAACCTGTACGAGGGGGTGCCCTCCTGGCACCAGGTGTTCGGGCCGGGGGCGACGGCCGAGGACAAGATGGCGCTTCTGCGTGACCCGGCGGTCCGCCACGTCATGCGCCACGCCGTGGAGCATCCCAACACCGACCCGGCCAAGGGCTCGACTCTGCCGCCGCCCCGTTTCGGAGTGGTCGAGGTGGACGAGGTGGCAAAGCCCGAGCACGAGAAGCTGCTCCACCGGACCATCGCCGACATCGCCGGAGAGACGGGGGTGGAGCCGGCCGACGCCCTGTTGGACCTGGCCCTCGACGAGGAGCTGCGCACCGTCTTCCGCTACGTCAACAAGAGCCGTTCCTGGGAGGAGGCCGTCGCCGTCGGCCAGCGCCATCCCGCCATGATCATCGGCGTGTCCGACGGCGGGGCCCACCTCGACCGCGACGACGGTTCGGACTGGTCGACGGCCTTTCTCGCCTTCTGGGTCCGTGACCGCAAGCTGTGGACGCTGGAGGAGGGCATCCGCCAGATGACCCAGGTTCCCGCCGCCCTGCTCGGCTTCGAGGGACGGGGCATGTTGCTGCCGGGTTACTGGGCCGATGCCTTCGTCTTCGACCCCGACACCGTCGAGCTGGCCTCGAAGAAGCAAGTGCACGATTTCCCCGGTGGCGAGGCCCGCTACTCGGCCCGGCCCAAGGGCATCTACTGGACCATCGTCAACGGCGTGCCCATCGTGCGCCACGGTGCGGTGCTCACGGCCAACCTGCCCGGCCGGGTGGTCCGACCGGGTGTGGCCTGAAGGCTCGATGCCCTAGCCTCCGGAGGTGGTCGTCCCCGAGCGCTTCACCGAGGTCGCCTCCCGGGTCAACAACTGGGGTCGATGGGGCGCCGACGACGAGCGGGGCACCCTCAACCTGATCGACGACCAGGCCCGCCGCCGCGCCGCCGCCTCGGTGCGCAACGGGTCGGCCGTTGCCCTCGGTCTCCCCCTTTCGTCGGAGGAGGGCATCCAGATCGGCCTGGTACCGGGACGGGCCAACCCCGAGCTGACGATGGTGGCGGTCAACCACCCGTTGTCGGACGACCCGCAATGGATCTGCTCCAGCGAGGACTCCGTCACCATGGCCCTCCAAGCCGCCACCCACTGGGACGCCCTGGCCCACGTCAGCTATGCCCAGCGTCTCTACAACGGCCGTTCGGCCACGTCGGTGACCGGTGCGGGCGCCGCCTGGGGCGGGATCGACAAGGCCGGCATCGTGGTCACCCGGGGGTTGCTTCTCGACGTGGCCCGGGCCAAAGGCCTCGACCACCTCCCGCCCGGCTACCCGATCAGCGCCGAGGACCTGGACGCCGCCTGCGCCTTCGGCGGCGTGACGGTGGAGCCGGGTGACGCCGTGCTGGTGCGCACCGGACAGATGCTGCACCTCCACCGGGAGCGCAACGACCAGGCCCTGTTCGACTACGCCTTTCCGGCCCCCGGGCTCACCATGGGCACGGCTCTGTGGTTCCACGCCCACGACGTGGCCGCGGTGGCGACCGACACCTTGTCGCTCGAGGTCGTGCCCGGCGAGGACGAGTCGATCTACCTGCCGGTCCACCTGCTGCACCTGGTCGAGATGGGCATGACCCAGGGCCAGAACTTCGTGCTCGATCGACTGGCCGAGGCCTGCGCCGACGACGGTGTCTACAGCTTCTTGCTGGACGCCACTCCGCTGCCCTTTCGTAGAGGGTTGGGATCTCCGGTCAACCCGGTGGCGCTCAAGTAGCCCCGATCGAGAGCCGAGCCTACGAAGGGGGGGTGGTGCCCGTCACCGCCCACAGCAGCAGGCGGGCCTGGCTCTCGACGAGCGAATGGGTGCGGATCCCCCAGAACTCGAAGCCATAGCGGTGGGCGGCCACGTGCGCCAGCATCGACACCAAGGTGGCGGCCACGGCCATGGGGTCGGTGCCGGCCGGGCTCTCGTGCCTGATGCGCGTGCGACTGGAGGTGACCGAGCGCGCCGAGGGAGTGCCGGAGACGACCTCGGCCAGCGCTTCGGTCACGGCATTGAGGGCGCGCACCCGCAGGCCCCGAAAGCGCAGGTCACCCTCTTCGGTGGCCAGCTCCACCACCCGGAACACGGCCCGGTTGGCCTCCCAGTAGTCCATGAACTGCTGGACCACCGCCTGCGCCGTGTCCCAGGCCGCCTCGGGTGACCAGTTGCCTTCCACCAGGGCGGCGAGCTCCCCGGCACCTTCGGTGAGCTCCTCGGCCAGCACCAAGATGGCCTGCTCGACGTTCTCGAAGTACTGGTAGAAGGTGGCCGGGGAGGTACCCGCCCGGCGGGCGATGTCGATGACCTTGATCGAGCGCCACGGCGTGCCTTCGAGCAGATCGGCGGTGGCGTCGAGGAGCCGCTGGCGGGTGGCGCGCCCCCGACGGCCGGGGACGCGGCCGTCGGTGGCGGCCAGAGCGGCGGGCTCACGGGCCATGACCGTTCACGCTAGTGGGCTCGTGCTTCGAGCTGACGGGTCGTCAGATCCGGGCACGGCTCGCCTGCGGCTGTTCGTCCTGCCCGCCTCGTTTGCGCACGCATCGCCCCCTCGTTTACGAGCGCACGCATCCCCCTCGTTTTCTAGAACACGTGCCAGTAACGTGGCTGTCCGTGGCGCAACAGGTGGCCCTTCGGGCTCTCACCCGGGCTCAAGAGGCGCGCCGCCAGCGGGTGGTGGATGCCGCCATGGTCCTGGCCCTGGAGGGTGGCTACGACGCCGTGCAGAT
>JASHZK010000040.1 GCA_030042575.1 Acidimicrobiales bacterium | reverse complement strand
GCACGCAACCACAATGGCGCACCCGGTGGTGGGTCGTGCACAACGACGGTGGGGGCACGGGCCGAGGCCGGGCGCCTACACTGGGAGCCGAGCACCGGCCTGGTACCCCGGTGCACATAACGCTCCGTGGCCGACAACCCCGCGGATGGGCGACCAGGCTGTCCCCGCCGGCCGCATGCGGAGCCTTCCCCGAAGGGGGTCGACGACATGTTCCGTATCCAGCGTGCCCTACCCGAGGGCTACAGCGACGCCGCCCCCGAGGAGCTGGCCCGGCGGATCGCCGCCGCCAAAGCCGCCCTCGGCTCACGCCTGCTCGTCCTGGGCCACCATTACCAACGCGACGAGGTGATGCGTTTCGCCGACGCCCGGGGTGACTCCTTCGGTCTGTCGCGCATGGCCGCCGACCGCCACGACGCCCAGTACGTCGTCTTCTGTGGGGTGCACTTCATGGCCGAATCGGCCGACATCCTCACCGGCCCCGGCCAGCAGGTGATCCTCCCCGACCTCAATGCCGGCTGCTCCATGGCCGACATGGCCGACGTCGACGCCGTGGAGGAGGCCTGGGAATCGCTGGCCCGGGTGACCGACGTCGAGCGGCTCGTCCCCGTCACCTACATGAACTCCTCGGCGGCCCTGAAGGCGTTCGTGGGACGCCGGGGCGGAGCCGTGTGCACCTCGGCCAACGCCGCCGCCGTCCTCCGCTGGGCGCTCGGACCGGGTGCCGGCGCTTCCACCCGCGGCGACAAGGTGCTCTTCTTCCCCGATCAGCACCTGGGCCGCAACACCGGCTTCGCTCTCGGCTACACGGCGTCGGACATGGCGGTGTGGGACCCGCGCCAGGAGCTCGGCGCCCTGGACGAGGCCACCATCAAAGGCGCCTCTCTCCTCTTGTGGAAGGGTCACTGCTCGGTGCACCAGCGCTTCCGCCCCGAGCACGTCACCGCCTTCCGGGCCGAGCATCCAGAGGGGATCGTGCTGGTCCACCCCGAGTGCGCCCACGAGGTGGCCGCCATGGCCGACGGCGTGGGATCCACCGACCGGATCATCCAGGCGGTGGGCGGAGCGCCCCCGGGTTCGACGATCGGCGTGGCTACCGAGATCCACTTGGTGAAGCGACTGGGTGACGAGAATCCCGACAAGACCGTGGTCTCGCTCGACCCCCTGGTGTGCCCGTGCTCCACCATGTTCCGTATCGACGCCGCCCACCTGTGCTGGGTACTCGAGTCGCTCCTCCGGGGCGAGGTGGTCAACCGGATCGTGGTGGACGACGACACCGCCCGCTGGGCCCGGGTGGCCCTGCAGAGGATGCTGGCCATCACCTGAGCCCTGACGGCTACGGGGCCAGGATGGGTGGGCCGGTGGCCGTGGCCGGCTGTGCCTCGGTGTCGAACCTGCTAGCCCGTCTTGACGATGAGCACCGAGCAAGGGGCGCCGTGCGACACCGAGTTGGGCACGCTGCCGAGGACGCGCCGCGCCCCGCGCATGCCCTTGCTGCCCACCACCACCAGGTCGGCGGACACCGCCTCGGCAACATCGAGAACGGCGTCCACGGCGTCGCCGTGCACGGCGTGCCCTTCCGCCTCGAGCCCCTTGGCCCACGACGACAGCGCTGCCTTGGTCACCTCGTCGGCCGCCTCCTGTCGCAAGGCCAGGTCGGCCCCTGTATCCACCAAAGGTGCCCCGACGGCACTGGCCATACCGAGATTCAGCGCCTTGAAGGCCGTGACGACGTGGAGCTTCGCCCCGCACAGTCGCGCCAGAGCGGCTGCCGCCGCCACCGCCTTGTCCGCTGTGGGCGACCCGTCGGTCCCCACCACGATCGTCTGGTACATGCGCACCTCCCGCTCCTATGGCACGGGACCGTAGCCGGGAACGGCTTCGGGGGCCTGCCCGGTGCCCGGCCGACAGGGCCTGGCCGAGATCCGTTGTGCCCGGGGAAGCGCTCAGCTGGCGCGACGCCGACGAGGAGCCGCCTTGCGACCGACGTCGAGCACGGACAGCAGCACCTGGCCGGTGGCGCTGCCCGCCATGGCTGCCACCTCTTCGGGAGTACCCTCGGCGATCACCCGACCGCCCCGGTCGCCACCCTCGGGCCCGAGGTCCACGATCCAGTCGGCTGTCTTCACCACGTCGAGGTTGTGCTCGATGACGATCACGGTGTTGCCCTGGTCGACCAGGCGGCCCAGGACTTCGAGCAGTTTGCCCACATCGGCGAAGTGCAGGCCGGTGGTGGGCTCGTCGAGCACGTACAAGGTGTGACCGGTGGGCCGGCGGCTCAGCTCGGAGGCCAGTTTCACCCGTTGTGCCTCCCCCCCCGACAGGGTGGGTGCCGGCTGTCCCAGGCGTATGTAGCCGAGCCCCACATCGACCAGGGTCTGGAGGTGACGGGCGATGGGTGGCTGGTTGGCGAAGAAGGCGAGAGCCTCCCCGCACGACATCTGCAGCACGTCGCCGATGTTGCGACCCTTGAAGGTGACTTCCAGGGTCTCGCGGTTGTAGCGGCTTCCGCCGCAAACCTCGCAGGGAACGTACACGTCGGGCAGGAAGTGCATCTCGATGCGGATGGTTCCGTCCCCGGCGCAGGCTTCGCATCGGCCGCCGCGCACGTTGAAGGAGAAACGCCCCGGCAGATAGCCCCGAACCTTGGCTTCAGGGGTCTGGCTGAACAGCTTGCGGATGTGGTCGAACACGCCGGTATAGGTGGCCGGGTTGGACCGGGGTGTCCGGCCGATGGGCGACTGGTCGATGTCGACCACCTTGTCCACGTACTGCACGCCGTCGATGCCGTCGTGGGCCCCCGGGGTGGTGTGGGCCCGGTGCACCCTGGCCAACAGGGCCTGGAGCAGGATGTCGTTGACGAGGGTCGACTTGCCCGAGCCGGACACGCCGGTCACGGCGATCAGCCGGCCCAGGGGCAGGACGACGTCGATGTCCTGGAGGTTGTGCTGGCGCGCCCCCCGGACCACCAGCTCGTCGCCCGAACCCACCCGCCTCTTCTCCGGCACCGGGATTCGGCGTCGGCCGGTGAGGTAGTCACCCGTCACCGACGGCTGGCAGCGCAGCAGCCCGGGCACGGGCCCGCTGTAGACGATCTGGCCCCCGTGTTCGCCGGCGCCGGGGCCGATGTCGACCACGTGGTCGGCCGAGCGAATGGTCTCCTCGTCGTGCTCGACCACGATCACCGTGTTGCCCAGGTCGCGTAGGCGTACGAGCGTGTCGAGCAACCGGCGGTTGTCGCGTTGGTGCAGACCGATAGAAGGCTCGTCCAGCACGTAGAGCACGCCCACCAGGCCCGAACCGATCTGGCTGGCCAGGCGGATGCGCTGGGCCTCACCCCCCGACAAGCTGGAAGTGGCCCGGGCCAGCGACAGGTAGTCGAGACCCACGTCGAGCAAGAACTCGAGCCGGGCCCGCACCTCCCGCAGCACCCGATCGGCGATGATGTGGTCGCGCTCGGAGAGCTCCAGAGCGCCGACGAAAACGGCGACGGCCGTG
>JASHZK010000364.1 GCA_030042575.1 Acidimicrobiales bacterium | reverse complement strand
CCGGGGAGAAGCCAGGCGTCATACCTTTCTCCCCGAGACACCGAGGGGATGCTCGCGATCGCCCTCGAGCGGGGTGGTGGTTTCTGGACCGAGATTGCTCTCAAACTGGACCGCACCATTGTGAGTGTGGGGTAAACATCGCTTGGAAGCCCGGAGACTGCGCGTCGAGAACCTAGAAGGAGCGCGACATGGCCGATCATCGGCTGGAGGAATTCGACAAGTTCATTGAGCAGTGTCATCTGGCGCTGGGGCAACAAGTGAGCGGTCATACGGCCCCCTTCCAGGACCTCTGGTCTCGAGGGGTCGACGTTGTCCTTATGGGAGCTGCGGGATCCCACGCGGTCGGCTGGGAGGAGGTCAGTGCCAGCCTCACCTGGGCGTCGGCACATCTCGATTTCACCGGCTGGCGTGCAGAGAATCTCACGACGAGCGTCAACGACAGGTTGGCCTTCACCGTCGAGCTCGAGCACATGACCCACGAAGTAAACGGCGAGCTCCAAGGGCGGACGCTGCGGGTGAGCCAGGGTTACCGCTTCGAGGATGATCACTGGCGGGTGGTCTTCCGCCACGGCGACCCAATGGCCGAGCGAGTCGCTCCTACGGCTTCAGCGGGGTATCCGTGATCCGGGCACGTGGACACTCGATCGACCCGACAGGCATCGGGAAGTTCGCGCTGCGACTCAGCGCAATGTCTTTGGTGCTAGGTAGCACCGTCGCGTGGAAGATCAGCTTCAAGTTGGGACCGCTCAAGTGCCAGGTGCAACTGGGCGCGGGATCGGATCCCGAGCTTGGGAAAAACCCGGTAGAGGTGGGAGCCGACGGTGCGGTGCGACAGGTACAGCCGTTCGCCGATCTCCCGGTTGGTCAGGCCCTGAGCCGCCAACTGGGCGACCTGAAGCTCCTGAGCAGATAGTTTCGACCAGACATCGGGCTCGTGCCGACGGGCTCGCCGACCTGTGGCTGCCAATTCCTGCATCGCGCGGGTCGACCAGGCCGTGGCGCCAAGAGCATCGAAGACGGTCTGCGCCGACTCGAGCGGGCGGCGTGACTCGGCGACACGCCGCTGGCGCCGAAGCCACGAACCGTAGGCCAAGTCGACCCTGGCACAGTACAGCGGAGAAGCGTTGACCTTGAGTTCCGACGCCTCGTCGAACAAGGCGTCGGCGTGTTCCACGTCGGCTAAGGCAGCACGAGCGTAGGCGAGCGCCCGCACCACCCCAGAAGCGGTCGTGTCGCCGGCCAATTGCTCCGCATCCCGAAGGATTCCCACAGCTTCCTCAGTGCGGCCGCTCAGCGACGCGGACTCAGCGAGATAGTCGATGGCCCAGACGCACTGCGGATATTGGTAGGCGACATCCTTAGGATCAAACATGTGCTTGAACTGATCGAAGGCGTCCCCAGGGCGCCCGTGGCCGAGCGCTGCGAACCCTCGAGTGAGCTGAACGCCGTTGAGGAGCGATCGGTTACCCGTTTTGACTGCATCCTCTTCAACCTCGGATGCCATGGACAAAGCAGCCAAGGGATCTCCGCGGAGGCCCGCGAGATTGGCTTGCCCAAGCCGGCCGCACGCGGCCCACAGGGGTTGCTTGGTCTCCGTCCCGAACCGGTACGCCTCGTCGGACGCCGTCGTCGTGACGTCCCAGCGGCCGAGGTACATCGAGGCGAATGCCTCCAAGACCCGACTCTGGGTGAGCAGCGCTAGGCGACCCTGTTGGCGCAGCGCATCAGATGCCCGTGTGGCGAAGCTCAGGCCGCGCTCGAAGTCGCCACTGACGAAGCCTGTGCGGGCGAGTGCCCCAAGCATTACACCGTCTGTGATCTCCCTCGACGCCCATTGCGCGAGCTGATGAACGAGGCGGGAGCCACGAAAGAACGGGTCGATCTCCGAATAAAGCACCATTACCCGGGGATCGTCGTCATCCAGATTGAGCACCTCGATGCCAGTGCGAATGCGCGAACGCAGGTCCTCGTTCGCCGCTCCCCAATAGCACGAGTTGCATGCGCCAAGCAGCAGGGAGGCGGCGAGCCCCTCTTCCCCATCCTTCCGGGCACGTTCCGCCGCCTCAACCAGTCGGTTGATGGTGTCCTCGTCCCCGGGAATCCCGTCGTTGAATGCGCCTTCGAGGCCAGCCAGGCGGGCGTAGTCGGAGGGATCGAGGGAGAGGTTACGAGCCATTGCCATCAACTCCGACACCGATCCATGGCGGCCCAGCTCGAAGGCGTATTCAGCGGCGAGAAGGAGTCGATGTCCCCGATGGTGTTCGTCTTCTGAGAGTTGGGCGGCTCGCCGGAGCCAATCTTCGGCGAGACCTGGAGCTCCTCGCTCGGCGGCGCGGTGTGCTCCCGCATCAAGTTCTGCAGCCAATGCCTCGTCGGGGCTTCCAGCTGCCAGTGCTCGATGCCAGACGGCGCGATCGGGATTGGCGGCGACCGTGGCCGACCAAGCATCGTGAACGACACGGCGCTCCTCGAAAGAGGCCGCCTGGACGATGGCAGAGCGCACCAGTGGGTGGCGAAATCGAAACGTATCGCCTCCAATGATGAGCAACCCGAGGTCCGCTGCCTTGTGAAAATCAGCCGTTGCCTCGTGATTGCCGCTCAGAAGAGCCACCACGGCGTTGGTCTCGGCCACTTGATCGCTGTCCTGAAGCGCAGCAGCGAGCAACGCCGTCCGCTGCGCTGGGTCTAGGGCAGTAAGGGGAACTGCAAAGGCCCGTTCGAGCCTCTCGGTCAAGGGGAGGGAGGCGAAAAGACCGGAATAATCAGCTCTACCGACGACTTTCGCCAGCTCCAATAGGGCAAGAGGGTTCCCATCCGCTCCCTGGAGGACGCGCTCCTCATCGAGATGTGAGAGGCCGGGCGCCTGGTAGTGAAGGAGCTCTCGTGATGCATCATGGTCGAGAGGAGCAACGTGGTGTAGTAGAGATCCGAATCTGCTCTCAGGGGGCGTGCTCAAGCGACAGGCGAAGAGCATCACCACATGTTCATCGCTGATGCGGCGGGAGACGAAGTCGATGACCTCTCTGCTGGCGTTGTCAACCCATCTCAAGTCGTCGACCACCACGAGCACAGGTGACTCGTTGGCTACATCGGCGATCAGCTCTAATGCGGCAAGGGCGATGAAGAGCGGGTCTTGTGGGTAAGCACTGGGTTCTGCCAGTCCTAGGGCACTCATGAGAGCGGCGCGGTGTCCGGCCGGTAGTTCGTCAACCCGGCCGATAATCGGCTGAACGAGGTGGTAGAGGATGGCGAAGGCCAGGTGAGATTCGCCCTCGATGGCTCGGGCACTGAGAACAGTAAATCCACGTTCGGTGGCGAGGTCGATGCCTGCCTGCAACAGCGCGCTCTTGCCTACCCCAGGATCTCCTGAGATCCGTAACGT
>JASHZK010000363.1 GCA_030042575.1 Acidimicrobiales bacterium | reverse complement strand
CGGCATGGAGATAGGTCGGGGTGAGGATCTCCACGGCGTCCACCTGGTCGTCGGCCAGGAGCTCCTCCAGGGCTCCGTAGACCCTGGGCACGCCCCAGCGCTGCGCCAGCAACCCGGCTTGATCGACGCGGGGATCGCAGAGGGCCACCACGTCGCAATCGGGATGCTCGAGGTATCCGGGGACGTTGAGGGCGCTGACGTTGCCCACTCCCACGACTCCCAGGCGAATTCGCTTCATCTTCCCACTCCTCCCGCCCGGGCCATGGTAGGGCGCTGGCCGCCCCTGCCCATACGACCGGCGACCACGTCTCTCCGATGGGCCCGGTCGAGAGGCCGGTAGGGTTGCCCGTCATGGTGCGCGTGGGCGTGCTCGGCGCCGCAGGCCGCATGGGCCAGACCGTGTGCCAGGCCGTGTCCGAGGACGCCGACTTGTCGCTGGTGGCGGCGGTGGACCTGCGCCCGGCAGTCGTCGACCTTCCCCCGGCGGCCGCTGTCGGCGTCCAAGAAGTCCAGGTGGGACGCGGTATCGACGAACTGGAGCGGGCCGGGGCCGAAGTGGCCGTCGACTTCACCGAGGCCGGCGCTGCGTTGTCCAACATGTTGTGGTGTGCGAACCACGGCGTGCACGGAGTGGTGGGGACTTCGGGCCTGTCGGCCGGGGACATCGAGCAGCTGTCGACGGCCTTCGCCGCAGCCGGGGCCAACTGCGTGGTGGCTCCCAACTTCGCCATCGGAGCTGTGCTCCTGATGCGCTTGTGCGCCCTGGCGGCTCCCTACATGGACGGGGTGGAGATCGTCGAGCTCCACCACGATGCCAAGGTCGATGCTCCGTCGGGCACCGCTCTGCGCACCGCCGAGCTCCTCGAAGCCGCCCGGGAGGCGGCCGGGGCCGGCCCCTGGGCCGGGGACCCCACGACCACGACCAATCTCCCGGGCACCCGGGGGGGCTCGGGTGCCGGGGGGGTGCGCATCCATTCGGTGCGACTGCCGGGCCTGCTCGCCCACCAGGAGGTGCTCTTCGGCGCGGCCGGGCAGAGCCTGACCGTGCGCCACGACTCCTACGACCGGCGCTCGTTCATGCCCGGGGTGCTGCTCGCCGTGAAGAGAGTGGCGGAACTGCCCGGGCTCAGTGTCGGGCTCGAGGCCGTGCTCGGGTTCTGAGGTGGCGCCCGACCTCGCCGGCGGACCGCGCCAGCGGATCCTCGAAGCCACCTTGGCCTGCGTGGCCCGCTGGGGATTGTCCAAGACCACGGTCGAACACTCGGCCAAGGCGGCCGGAATCAGCCGGGCCACCGTCTATCGCTACTTCCCAGGTGGCCGCGACGAGCTGATCGCCGCCGTGGTGCATTGGCAGTACGTCGAGTTCTTCGCCCGGCTCTACCAGGAGGTCCACCGAGCCGAGTCGCTCGAAGAGGTGCTCGAGCGAGGACTCGTCTTCGCCCGGCGGGCCATCCTCGAGCACGAGGTGCTGCACAAGGTGCTGCAGACCGAGCCCGACGTCCTTCTGCCGCAGCTGACCGTGGAGGCGACGCGCACCTTGTCGGCGGTCAGCGCCTTCTTGGTGCCCTACCTGGTGCGCCACGGTCTGGCCCGAGGGGTGGACGTGGAGGAGGCGGCCGACTTCCTGGCCCGGATGATCCTGTCCTACATCGCCTCGCCGGGGCACTGGGACCTCGAGGACCCCGCCCAGGTGGCCACTTTGGTCCGCACCGAGATGCTGGCCGGTGTGGTGGCCCCGTCCTGAGCCGGCCGCTCCCCGCCACCGCCGCCGGAGCTCGGGGGTTCCGTTGACGATGAGACAGAAAACGAGTTAATGTCTCACGGGTGGGCGACAGTGTCGTGAGCCTGATGCGCAGCACGGCACGTGCCGGGGACGGCCCGGTGGCCGGTCCCAGTGCGCTGTCGGGGCCCTCCGAGCAGCGGGTGCGGATCGTGGAGGCCACCTTGGCCTGCATCGCTCGCTACGGATTGGCCAAGACCACTCTCGACGACGTGGCCCGGCAGTCGGGTTACAGCCGGGCCACCTTGTATCGGGCCTTTCCCGGCGGCAAAGAGGCGCTGCTCAAGGCCGTGGTCGACACCGAGGTGGCGCGTCTGTTCAGCGAGCTGGCCGTGGACATGGGTGAAGCGGCGAGTCTGGAGGACGTGCTCGTGGCCGGGATGGCCCGGGCCGCCCGGCGCATCGTCGACCACCGGGCCCTGTGGCTGCTCATGGAGCACGAGCCCGAAGTGGTGCTTCCCCTTCTCGCCTTCGATCACCGCGACCGGCAGCTCGCCGAGGTGGCCGCATTCGTGGCGCCCTTCCTCGGGCGCTGGCTGGCCCACGACGAGGCGCTGCGGGTGGCCGAGTGGGCCACGCGCATCGCCCTGTCGTATCTCGAGTGCCCGGCCAAGGGAGTGGACCTGACCGACGCCTCCGATGTTCGTCGTCTGGTGCGCACCTACGTCGTGCCCGGAGTCGAGGTGATCGCCCAGGCCGCCGAACAGACGTCGGGGGCTGCCCGCCCACCTGTGCCCGTCGCTGTCGACCGATCGTTAACGAGCAAAGGGGAAGCGTCATGACCCAGCAGATGCGCTCAACCGAGCAGATCATCGGCCGGTCGGAGGTCAACGACCTCGAGGCCATCATGGCCATCTACAACGCCGATTGGGACGAAGCGCTGCACGTCGTGCCCTCCACCTACGACACGGTTTTCACGTGGGACTACGACAA
>JASHZK010000039.1 GCA_030042575.1 Acidimicrobiales bacterium | reverse complement strand
CGTCCAGACCCTCTCCGACGTCGAGTACCAGGCCATGCGCGACGACGCCTTCGCCTGCATCCGGCGGGTGGGGGTGACACCGGCGGCTCCAACATCCAGTTCGCCGTCCATCCCGGTACCGGCCAACGGCTGGTCATCGAGATGAACCCCCGGGTGTCGCGATCCTCGGCCCTGGCCTCCAAGGCCACGGGCTTCCCCATCGCCAAGATCGCGGCCCGCCTGGCCGTCGGCTACACCCTGGACGAGATCGCCAACGACATCACCGGCGCCACCCCCGCCAGCTTCGAGCCCACCATCGACTACGTCGTGACCAAGATCCCCCGCTGGGCCTTCGAGAAGCTCCCGGGAGCGCCCGAGCGCCTGGGGACCCGCATGCAGTCGGTGGGCGAGGTGATGGCCATCGGCCGCACTTTCCCCGAGTCGCTGCAGAAGGCCATCCGTTCGCTCGAGCAGGGCCGGGCCGGGCTCAACGCCGATCCCGCCGAGGCCCGCTACTGTGCCGTGAGCGACGAGGAGCTGGTGGCCCAACTCGGCGAGGCCACCCCCGAGCGGCTCTTCTCGCTGGCGGTGGCGCTGCGGCGGGGCATGACGGTGGAGGAGCTGTCGCGCTGCACCGGGATCGATCCATGGTTCTTGGACCAGATGGCACTGGTGGTCGGGGCCAGAGAGGGGCTCGAGCGCCGGGCAGGGGAAGGGACCCGGGCGGAGGATCTCGACCGGCGCCAGTGGCGGAAGCTGAAGCGCCTCGGTTTTGCCGATGCACAGATCGCCTACCTGCTCGGCACCGAAGAGGAGGTGGTGCGGGCCGCCCGGCTGGCCGCCGGGGTACGGGCCACCTTCAAGACCGTGGACACCTGTGGCGGCGAGTTCGAGGCGCACACCCCCTACCACTACGCCACCTACGAGGACGAGGACGAGGTTCGTCCGTCGCGCCGTCGGCGCGTGGTCATCTTGGGCTCGGGACCCAACCGCATAGGCCAGGGCATCGAATTCGACTACTGCTGTGTCCACGCCAGCATGGCCCTGCGCCAAGCCGGCTACGAGACCGTCATGGTCAACTGCAACCCCGAGACGGTCTCCACCGACTACGACACCTCCGACCGCCTCTATTTCGAGCCGCTCACCGGCGAGGACCTGGCCAACGTGCTCGACGCCGAGCAGGCGGCCGGGGCCGGGGCGCCGGGGGCGCCGCTGGCCGGGGTGGTGGTCTCGTTGGGCGGGCAGACAGCGCTCAAGCTGGCCGGCGGCCTCGATGCCGACCTGGTCCTCGGCACCAGCCCGGACTCGATCGACCTGGCCGAGGACCGTCGGCGTTGGAACGCCCTGTGCGCCGAGCTGTCCATTCCCCAGCCCCCCGGGGGCACGGCCAGCGGCGTCGAAGAGGCGCTGGCCGTGGCCGACGAGGTGGGCTACCCGGTGCTGGTGCGACCGAGCTACGTCCTCGGCGGTCGGGCCATGGTCGTGGTCTACGACGACGACCACCTGCGCCGGGTGGTGGCCGACCTGGCCGAGGCCCTGCGACGCGAGGGCTCGACCCCGGCCGAGCGTCCGGTTCTGGTGGACCGTTTCCTCGAGGACGCCGTGGAGGTCGACGTCGATGCCGTGCGCGATGGCGCCGGAGAGGTGCTGGTGGCCGGGATCATGGAGCACGTCGAGGAGGCGGGCGTGCACTCGGGGGACTCCGCCTGCGCCCTGCCGCCGCAGTCGCTGTCGGCCGGGGTGCTGGCCCGCTTGGACGGCCACACCCGGGCCATCGCCGAGGCGCTGAAGGTGGTGGGCCTGGTCAACGTGCAGTACGCCGTCAAGGACGACACCGTCTACGTGCTCGAAGCCAACCCGCGCGCCAGCCGGACGGTCCCTTTCGTGGCCAAGGCCACCGGTGTCCCCCTGGCCAAGGTGGCCGCCCGGCTCATGGTGGGCGAGACCTTGGCCGAGCTGCGCTCCACGGGAGTGCTGGCTGCGCCCTCGGAGGCCGGCTACGTGAGTGTCAAAGAGGCGGTCCTGCCCTTCAGCCGCTTCCCGGGAGTCGACACCCTGCTCGGGCCGGAGATGCGGTCGACGGGCGAGGTCATGGGCATCGGGACGACCTTCGGGCTGGCTTTCGCCAAGAGCCAGATCGCGGCGGGCACGGCGCTGCCCGCCGCCGGGACGGTGTTCATGTCCCTGGCCGACCGGGACAAGACCGCCGGGCTGGAGGCGGCAGCGGGGTTCGCCGCCCTCGGCTTCGACATGGCGGCCACCTCGGGGACGGCCGCCTTCTTGGAAGCTCATGGCATCACGGTGTCGACCGTGGTGGCCAAGGTGGGGGAGCAGGACGCCGTGGCCGCCGCCGACGCCGTCGAGCTCATCTCCTCGGGCCGGGTGCAACTGGTGGTCAACACCCCCCGGGGCCAGGGGCCGCGGGCCGACGGCGAGCACATCCGTTCGGCGGCCCTGGCCAGTGGTGTGCCCTGCCTCACCACGGTGGCCGCGGCCCGGGCGGCGGCCGCCGGCATGGCCGACTGGCGCCGGCACCCGCTGTCGGTCGTGAGCCTCCAGGAGGTCCACGGGGACCGGGCCCGGACCGGGAGCCGGTGATGGCAGGAGGCTCGGTGGACCTGCGCAGCACCGTCGGGTCGCTCGAGCTCCCCAACCCGGTGCTCACGGCGTCGGGCACCGCCGGCCACGGCGCCGAGCTGGCCGGCTACCTCGACCTCGACCGGCTGGGCGCCGTGGTCGTGAAGTCGCTCTCGGCCGAACCGTGGGCCGGCAATCCGGCTCCCCGGGTCTGCCAGACGCCGGCCGGCATGCTCAACTCGGTGGGCCTGCAGGGCCCGGGGCTGGGCCGGTGGTTGGAGGAGGAGCTTCCCGTCCTGGGCGAACGCGGCGCCCGGGTGGTGGCCAGCATCTGGGGACGGCGGGTGGAGGACTTCGCCCGGGCCGCCACCATGCTGGCCGGGGCGCCGGCAGTGGTGGCAGTGGAGGTGAACGTGAGCTGCCCCAATCTCGACGACCGCAGCCGGATGTTCGCCCATTCGCCGTCGGCCGCCGCCGCCGCCGTGTCGGCCGCCGCCGCCGCCGGGGTCCCCCGCTGGGCCAAGCTGAGCCCCAACACCGACATGCTCCTCGAGGTGGCGGAAGCGGCTCTGGTGGCGGGAGCCGAGGCCCTGGTGCTGGTCAACACCGTGCTGGGCATGGCCATCGACGTTCGTCGGCGCCACTACGCCCTGGGGTCCGGTCCGCAGGGCGGGGGCCTGTCCGGACCGGCCATCCGCCCGGTGGCGGTGCGGGCCGTCCACGACGTCCGGGCTGCCTTCCCGTCGGCCGCCATCGTGGGGGTGGGCGGGGTGTGCGAGGGCACCCACGCCCTGGAGCTGATCATGGCCGGGGCCAACGCCGTGGAGGTGGGTACCGCCACCTTCCGGGACCCCCGGGCGCCGATCCGGGTCCTGCGCGGCCTGGCTCGTTGGTGCCGCTGGCACGGGGTCGGCGCCGTGAGCGACCTGGTGGGAATCGTCCACCGGCCGACGGCCCCGGGAGCCCCGCCGGCGCAGGCGGCCGCGGGAGGCGCCCCCGTCTCCGGGGAGGTGGGTGATGGCTGACAGAGGGAGCGGGTCGGGGCCGGTCGCCGCTGACCCGGTCGTGTCGGCCACCGTGGCCGAGGACCCCCGTCAGTGCCTGGCGCTGGCGCTCGACGTCGACGACTTGGTCGTGGCCCTGCGAACCGCCCGGCGACTGCGGCCATGGTTCGGGGTGGCCAAGGTCGGCCTGGAGCTGTTCGGGGCAGCCGGACCGGAAACGGTGTCCGCGCTCACCGTCGAGGGCTACCGGGTCTTCCTCGACCTGAAATTGCACGACATCCCGACAACGGTGGGCCGGGCCGCCACGGTCATCGGTGGGCTCGGCACCGCGTACACGACCGTGCACACACAGGGCGGTTCGGACATGCTGCGCGCCGCCGTCGAGGGGATGCGCAGTGGCGCCACCGCCGCCGGTGCCCCGCCCCCGTGCGTGCTCGGGGTGACGGTGCTCACGAGCGACGCCGAGGCACCGGCGCAGGTGTTGGCCGAGCGAACGGCGATGGCCGTCGAAGCCGGCTGCGGGGGACTGGTATGTGCCGCCAGCGACCTGGGTATAGCGAGCCGGGTGGCGCCCGGTCTGCTCAAGGTTGTGCCCGGGATCCGACCGGCGGGCAGCTCCCGGGACGACCAGGCGCGCGTGGCCACGCCGGCGGCGGCACTGGCGGCCGGGGCAGACCTTCTCGTGGTGGGCCGAGCCGTGACCAAGTCGAACGATCCCGAGAGCGCCGCCGCCGCCTTGTTGGACGAGGTGACGAAAATGCTCAGGAGACGGTGACCTCCCCACGACGCTCCGCTGGTGACCCTCTCCGCCGCTGACGCTAAGGTGGCCGCCATGCCGCAACCTCCTGCACTCACCCCGGAGCAGCGCCAGGCCGCCCTCGACAAGGCCGCCAAGGTCCGCCGTGAGCGGGCCGAGGTCAAGGAGAAGTTGAAGATGGGCTCGATGAGCCTCGCCGAGCTCCTCAATCAAGCCGAGGTCAACGACACGGTGGGGAAGATGAAAGTGCTGTCGGTGCTCGAGGCGTTGCCCGGTCTCGGCAAGGTGAAGGCGAAGCGGCTCATGGAGTCGGTGGGGATCAGCGAGAGCCGACGTCTGCAAGGACTGGGCGTGAACCAGCGCGAAGCTCTGCTGGCTCAGACGAACAAGCCCTGATTCCCTGATCGTCATCATCTCCGGCCCCGGCGGGGCGGGGAAGGGGACGGTTGCCGCCCGCCTCGTCCAGCGCGATCCGCGGTTGTGGTTGAGCCGGTCCTGGACCACCCGCCCCCGCCGTTCGGGTGAGGCGCAAGACGCCTACCACTTCGTCGAGCCGGGAGCCTTCGACGCCGCCGTGTCCTCCGGCGGGTTCTTGGAATGGGCCGAGTTCCTCGGCCATCGATACGGCACACCGAATCCCACTCCGCCTCCGGGACGCGACGTGCTGCTCGAGATCGATCTCCAAGGAGCTCGACAGGTGCTGGCCCGTCATCCCGAGGCGTTGCTCGTCCTGTTGGTACCGCCTTCGGCCGACGTCCAAGCCGAGCGGTTGCGGCGCCGGGGGGAGGACGAAGAGGTCGTGGCCCAACGTCTGGAGAAGGGGCGCCAAGAGGAGGGCGAGGGCCGTGCGCTCACCAGATACGTGGTGGTGAACGACGAGCTCGAACGGGCTGTTTCCCAGGTGGCCGGTATACTGGAGGACCGCCGACGAGGTGCTCCGGCCGATCCGAGCACCGGACCACCGAACAGGAGCCTCATGGCCCAGCGCCGCCCGACCCTCATGGACCCGCCCATCGAGGAGTTGCTCGACCAGGTCGACTCGAAGTTCACCTTGGTCGCCCTGTCCGCCAAGCGGGCTCGCCAGATCAACTCCTATTACAACCAGCTGGGCGAGGGTCTCGGCGTGGTCGTGCCTCCCCAGGTGACCTCGGTGTCGGGCAAGCCCCTCACCATCGCCTTCGAGGAGATCGCCGAGGCCAAGGCGGGCTTCCACCGCCCCGAGCCGGGCGACGCCGAGGAGGCCGAGCCCACCGGAGAGGAGCCGGGGCTCGAGGCCGCCGCCGACTCGGACGCCGCCGCCAGCGCCGCGGCCGACGAGGGCGAAGCGGACTCCGGGGCCTAGCGGAGCAACCCCGGTGACCTCCGGGGATCGTGAGAGCGACGCGCCGATGGGCTCGGGGTTCTCGGCTCGCACCGTGGTGCTGGGGGTGACCGGAGGCATCGCCGCCTACAAGGCGGTGGAGCTGTGCCGGCGCTTGGTGGAGGCAGGCGCACACGTGGCCCCGGTGATGACCGAGGACGCCACCCGGTTCGTGGGTGAGGTGACCCTGTCGGCGCTGGCCTCCGAGCCGGTGCGCAAGAGCCTGTGGGACGAGCCCGAGCCCATCCCCCATACCGGCCTGGGCCAACGGGCCGACGTGGTGGTGGTGGCGCCGGCAACGGCCCGGTTCATCGGGGCCTACGCCCAGGGGATCTGCGACGACCTGCTCACCGCCACCGTGCTCGCCACCCGGGCGCCGGTGGTGCTCTGCCCGGCCATGCACAGCGAGATGTGGGAGCACCCGGCGGTCCGCCACAACCTGGCTCTGCTGGTCCGCCGGGGCGTGGTCGTCGTCCCCCCGGCCGAGGGTCATCTGGCCGGGGGCGACAGCGGTGTCGGGCGTCTGGCCGAGACCGACGTCATCCTCAGCGCCGTGGGCGGTGTGCTGCGCCGCCGTGTCGTCGGCGCCGTCGGCGCCGCCGGCGTCTGCGCCTCGAGCCGGCTGGGCGGACGCAAGGTGGTGGTGAGCGCCGGCGGCACCCGTGAACCCATCGACCCGGTCCGTTTCATCACCAATCGCTCTTCGGGCAAACAGGGCCATGCCCTGGCCGACGAGGCGGCGCGGCGCGGTGCTCGGGTCGTGCTGGTCACCACCACCGACCGCTCCGTCCTCCCGGACGTGCAGGTGGTGCGCGTCGGCAGTGCGGCCGAGATGGAGACGGCCGTGGTCGAGCAGGCGGCCGACGCCGACGTGGTCATCATGGCGGCGGCGGTTGCCGACTTCCGTCCCAAGTCGCCCGCTGTCGTCAAGTTGTCCAAGGCCGACGGGGTGCCCGATCTGGTCCTCGAACCGACTCCGGACATCCTGGTCGAGCTGGGCCGACGCCGTCGTCCCGGCCAGGTCCTGGTGGGCTTCGCCGCCCAGACCCACGACGTGACCGAGCGGGCCCGGGCCAAGCTCACGGCCAAGGGGGTCGACCTGATGGTGGCCAACGACGTGAGCGCTCCGCTCGTCGGATTTGACCACGACACCAACGCCGTGGTGATCCTGGGGGCCGGCGGCATCCGGCGGGAGGTCGGGCTCCGCTCCAAGGAGGCGGTGGCGGAGGCCGTGCTCGATACGGTTGAGGAGATCTTGGACCGGGACAGCAGGTACACGGAGAGCGAGGACCGAGGGTGACCGGGCGCTACACGTTCACGTCGGAGTCGGTGACCGAGGGCCACCCCGACAAGATGGCCGACCAGATCTCCGACGCCGTGCTCGACGCCGTCATCGAGCAGGATCCCCGGGCTCGGGTGGCCTGCGAGGCGCTGCTCACCACCGGGCTGGTGGTGGTGGCGGGCGAGATCTCGACCAAGTGCTATGTGGACATCCCCTCCATCGTGCGCGACGTGGTGTGCGACATCGGCTACGAATCCGACGGCCATGGCTTCAACGGCCGCACCTGCGGGGTGATGGTGGCGCTCGACGAGCAGTCGCCCGACATCGCCCAAGGGGTGAGTCATGCCCAGGAGCTGCGCACCGGCTCGGGAGGGGAGGACCAGCTCAACGCCCAGGGGGCGGGCGACCAGGGAATGATGTTCGGCTACGCCTGCGACGAGACACCTGATCTCATGCCGCTACCCATCTGGCTGGCGCACCGCCTGGCCCAGCGGCTCTCCCAGGTGCGTCGTGTGGGTGTGCTGCCCTACCTCCGTCCCGACGGCAAGACCCAGGTGAGCGTGGCCTACGAGGGTGGCCGGCCCGTGGCCCTCGACACCGTGTTGATCTCGACGCAGCACGCACCGGGCCTCGACCTCGAGACCATGCTGTTGCCCGACTTGCGCGAGCATGTCATCCATCCACTGCTGCCGCCCGCCCTCGACACCGAGAAGATGCAGGTGCTGGCCAACCCCACCGGTCGCTTCGAGCTCGGCGGGCCCCATGCCGACACGGGGCTCACCGGGCGCAAGATCAGCGTCGACACCTACGGGGGGATGGCCCGCCACGGTGGCGGCGCCTTCTCGGGC
>JASHZK010000362.1 GCA_030042575.1 Acidimicrobiales bacterium | reverse complement strand
AAAAGTCTCTTCGATAGGTCGTGGCGCAGCTCGGCCACGGTGGAGAACTCGGAGGCCTCCGACGCCCAGTCGTCGGTGATCTCGGGGAGGATCTTGCGCTTGACCTCTTTGACCAGGACGCGTACCTGGGTCCCGTAGCCGGCCGACTGGACCGCCTCGGCGCCGGCCTCGGTCGACGTCGAGGTGAACTCGAGGATGTCGCCTGCCTTGGCCCCGCGCAGCTGCTCGTCCAGCCCGGGCACGGCCGCGCCGCTGCCCACCTGGTAGAGATAGTCCTCCACGTCGAGGTCCTCGGCACCGGCGCGCCGGCCGTGGATGTCGATGGTGACATAGTCGCCATCGACCGCGGGCCGCCCCACCGTGTCGAGCTCTCCTGATTGCTCGCGCAACCTGTCGACCTGGGCGTCGACGTCCTCGTCGGCGACGGCCGGGCGCGGCACGGTCACCACCAGCCCGGCGTAGCCCGCCACCGACACGACAGGCCGCACCTCGACCACGGCGTCGAAGGCGAGCGGTCCTCTGTCCGCTCCAGAGGTGAGGTCGATCTCCGGCGCGGCGATGGGGTCCAGCTCGGTATCGGCCACGGCCCGGGCGTACAGGTCGGGGAGGACGTCCTCGATGGCTTGGCGGCGCAACGCCTCGGCTCCCCCGAGTCGCGCTTCGAGCACGCGTCGTGGGACGTGACCGGGGCGGAAGCCAGGCACTCGCACTCGTTGGGAGAGCCGTTGCACGGTGGCATCGAGTGCCTCGTCCACCTCGGACTCGTCGACTTCGACCGACAGCCGCATCCGGTTGCCTTCCACGGGCGAGGCGGTGGCACGCATGGGAGCCGCAGTCTAGGTGTCAGATCATGACGGCTATGTTGCGCACCACGCTGGCCACGAGATCGGCGTCACCATCGGCGCGCAAGAGACCCGAGGACATCGCCGCCTCGCCGTCCACTCGGCCGCAGGTCAGGCGCCAGAACAGCTCGATGTCCATGGCCAGCGTGGCGCGGGGATGGGAGATCTCCTCGAGCGTCCCTCGGCCACCTCGCACGACCACGTCGATGCGCGACGCCCGTGATCCCGACAGCTCGAAGCGTACCGAAGCGCCGTCGGGTGCCGACGCCTTCTTGGCCAGCACGAATCCCATGCCCTCGGCCAGCCGGTCCAGGACCAGCGCGGCGACCGGGCCCTGACAACGGCTGGCACGCCCGGTGGCCACCCGCATGTCCTGCTCGTGCACCCAGCAGTCCACCACCCGCACAGCCATGAACTCCCCTATAGGAAACGGTCCCCAACGGGCTGGGACCGAGCTCGTCGAAATGCTCGGCCGGCATGGCGGCCAGCTGCTCCAGTCGCCGGGCGGTGACCTGGCGGAACTCCTCGAGCACCTCGGGGCCCGAACTCGAGCGGCGCGCCGCCACCCAGGCCTCGTTCCGGGCCCCCACCCCGTTGTGGACATGCGGAGCCGGTCCGGCACCCGGCGGGGTGGGCTCCCCCAGCAGCCAGCGCTCCGTGCCCACCATGTGCGACACGAGGTCGCGCACTGTCCACCCCGGGCACTCCGAGGGCAGCTCCCACTCGCCCGGGAGCAGTTCGCCCCCGAGGGCGGAGATGGCCCGCCACTCCTCGGCCAACAGGGCGACGATCTCCTCTCCCACGGGCGCCGACCCTCCCATCACCCTGGCCGGCGCGCCACCCGGAGCGTCTGGGACCTTCTCCTATCAGTTCGCAAAGTGATCGAACCGACACAATACGTGTCGAGAGGTCACCGAGGGACCGAGAAACAGCTGTGGCAGGTCCCGGCATCCGCCAAACCCGCAGGCACCGGCGCTACCGTCAGCCGAATTCGACCCGGGGCCCCGGCGGGGCGTCGGGGGTTCGGAAACGAGGAGGCACACGGTGGCGTCTTACGAGGGCTACTGCGTGAAGTGCCGTGAGAAGCGGCAGTTCGAAGGCCAAGAGGTCGAACTCGCCAACGGCAGGCGTGCCGCCCAGGGCAGCTGCCCGGTCTGCGGCACCAAGATGAACCGGATACTGGGAAAGAAGTAATCCCCGTTTCAGCGGGGCCGCCGCCGGGCCAGCACGTCGAGCAGGGCGCCTTCGCGCAGGCCCCACACGCTCACGACGAAGCGCTCCACTTCGAGCTCGGCGGCCAGCGCCGACAGAATGGCGACACCGATCGGCAACATGGGGGCCCGCCGGGCGGGCATGCCCGGCAGGGCCAGCCGGTCCTCCAGCCCGAGGGGCGCCAGCCGGTCGGCCCACTCGTGGACCTGGGGAGCCGGTAGCTCCACCTGGTTGACGTCGGCCGATGCGGCCGACTCCCTCTCCCGGGTGTGGGCGGTGGCCAGGCGGGCCAGGGCCCGGGCCGTGCCTCCGCTCACCAGGGCGCGCCGAGTGACTCCCGGAAACGCAGCCAGCGCCGTGCGCACCTCGGCGAGAGCCAGCGCCGTGCGTCGGCGCACCACGTCACGTTCGACCCTGCCCAGTCGATCGGGGGCGCCGATCTCGCCTCGAAGGCGCGTTGCCCCCACGGGGGCGCTGGCGGCGTAGTCGATCCCGCTGGCTCCCCCCACCGCCACCTCGAAGCTGCCACCGCCCAGGTCGATGCCGCACGCAGGGCCGGGGCCCGTCCACACGCCCGCCCGCTGCCCCACGAAGCACAGCCGTGCCTCTTCCTCCCCCTCGAGGACGTTGACCGGCTCTCCCACCAGCTCCTCGATGCGGGCCACCACTTCGGGGCCGTTGGAGGCGTCGCGCAGGGCGGCGGTGGCCAGGGCCACCACCACGTCGGGACGCACGTCGTCGAGGGCGAGGCGCAGCCGCTTCACGGCCGACAACGACGCTGCCACCCGGTCCTTGGGGATCGACCCGCCGGCGCCCACCCACGTGCCCAGGTTGAGCAGGGCCCGGCGACGCAGCACCGGCACCAAGCCCTGGCAGCCGTGCTGGTCGCAAACGAGGACCTGGAACGAGCTGCTCCCCAGATCCCACACCGCGGCCCGAGCCATGCGGCGCCGACGCTACCGGAGCCCCGGACCGTGGCTCGGGACCGCTGGAGGCCGGGGCAGTGACCTTCGGCCCTGCTCTGGCCGTCGCCCAGCGCGGTCGACTGGAGCAATGCGCGCCGAGGGGCGATACATCATGGCCGCACTGGCCGGACCGCCGGCCGAGGCCGCTGTCGTGCACGTGGCCACCGTGATAGGAGAGCTCCTGGCCGCTCCTGTTCGCCCTGTGCATGTCGTCCCCGGCCCCGGACTGCGCGGTGAGGCCCGTCGCAGCGCCCTGACCCGGGTGAGGCGCGGGGAGGACGAAAAGGTGGTGGGCAGGCCCGAGACCGTGCTGGCCGCCCTGGCCCAGGGCGCCGGAGCCGAGCTCACCGTGATCGGGGCCAGTCAGCGCCGACACCAGCCGGGAACCCGGCGCGGCTCTGGCACGGCCATGGCGGTGGCCCGGCGCGTCTCCTGCCCGCTGCTGCTCGTCCCCCCGGCCGCCATCGACTGGGCCGGCCCGCGTCATGTGCTCACGGCTCTGGACGGGACGGGGGGCACGGCCATGGTCGCCGCCTCCGCCCTGTCGGCCATCGCCTCCTCGGACACGCAGTCCACGCCCCTGCACATCGGCAGGGCTGCCGAGCCGCTGGCGCTGTCCGAGGGGCGTGTCGCCGCCGAGGGAGGACGCCGGGCGGGAGCGGCGGCTTCCGAGGAGCTGTCGGCCCATTGCCTCCCCGGCGTGCCGGCCGGCAAGCGGGTACTGCAGGCCGTGGCCGACACCGGCAGCGACCTCGTCGTCATGGTGTGGGCGCGGCGGACCCGAGGTCCGCAGGGATCGGCCGTGCTCGACGTGCTGGCCAGCACGACCGTCCCCGTCTTGCTGGTCCCGCTGCCCAGGGCCCTGGCCGCCTGAGCGCTGTCGAACCCGAAACGCGCAACGATGGGCCCGTGCGCGCTTGGGAGGTGGTGGAGCCGGGCCCCATCGACAACGGGCCGATCGTCCTGGTGGACCGTCCCGCACCCGATCCGGGACCGCATCAGGTACGGGTCGCGGTCTCGGTGTGCGGGGTGTGCCGCACCGACCTGCACGTCTCGGAAGGTGACCTGCCCGTCCACCGCCCCAACGTCGTCCCCGGACACGAGATCGTGGGCCTCGTCGACGCCCTGGGACCGGGTGCAGCGCGCTTCACCCTGGGCGAGCGGGTGGGGGCGGCTTGGCTGGCCGGCACCGACGGCACATGCCGCTTCTGTCGGCGCGGTGCCGAGAACCTCTGTCCTTCCGCCGTCTTCACGGGGTGGGACGTCGACGGTGGCTACGCCCAGTACGTCATCGTCGACGAGGCCTATGCCTACGCCGTGCCCGAAGGAATCGACGACGAACAGGCGGCGCCGCTTCTGTGCGCCGGCATCATCGGCTACCGGGCTCTGAAGCGCAGCTCCCTGCCGCCGGGGGGTCGGCTCGGCCTCTACGGCTTCGGCGGCTCAGCCCACCTCACCGCCCAGTTGGCCCGGGCTCGAGGCGCCGAACTGTACGTGATGACCCGTTCCGCCGACGCCCGGCAGCTGGGCCGGGAACTCGGGGCGGCCTGGGTGGGCGACGCCGACGAGCCACCGCCGGTGCTGCTCGACGCGGCGATCCTCTTCGCCCCCGTGGGCACATTGGTGGCGCCGGCCCTGGCTGCTCTCGACCGCGGTGGCGTGCTGGCCGTGGCCGGCATCCACCTGAGCGACGTGCCCCCGCTCGTGTACCAGGACCATGTCTTCTACGAGCGCGAGCTGCGGTCGGTCACCGCCAACACCCGAGGCGACGGGGAGGAGTTCCTGCGTCTGGCCGCCCGGCTCGGGATCAGGGCCACCACCACTGCCTACCCGCTCGAGAAGGCCGACCGGGCTCTGTCCGATCTGGCCCACGACCGTCTGGTGGGAGCGGCCGTGCTGCGAGTGGCACCGGACTAATAAGCGATCCCGCCCGAGGGGTGCTCCAGGTGAGGGCCGGGCTGAGCCTGCGAGGGATGAGGGAGGCGGGCCGCCGGGCACGGCTGGTGCCCGGAGGGGTGATGGGCGCGGGCCCGGCGACGGGCGAGCTCGTCTCCGGTGGGAAACGGCACGATCTCTCCCATCGGCTCTTCGTCGACCGGGTGGGCTCGGGCCAACAAGTCGCCGAGCAGCGAACCGGATGGGTGCCGCACCCGGACGGCGCGACGGGCGAAGAGTAGAACGACGCAGACCAAGAGCACGTCGACGACGATCATGTGGCCCCCTCCCGAGCTCTATCGTCAGTGTCCGCTCGTAGGCGGCGAAGACCCAGGGTCGAAAGTCCCCATGGGAGGGGCAAAGGTCTTCTGGTTCATCGATTTTGACGACCAGCGCCGCCCGGTCCCGGCCCACCGGGAGCAGGCTGGAGCCCGGCACAGGGCACTGGCGAATTGCTGGCCTGCCAAAGGCCCATCTCATAGGCTCAGGGCCCGACGAGGGGGGGATCATGAGAAGGCTTGGCGCTTGTGTCGGGGTCGTGGCGATGCTGTCTTTCGGAGCTTTCCTCACGGCCTGCTCGTCGAGTAGCTCCAACAATGCCTCCCCCCCGGCGTCCACCCCTCCGGGAAGCAGCGTCCCGTTGGTGCAAGGCGGCACCCCCACCAACGCCTCGTACCTGGTCTACTGGGACCAGAACGAGGAGGAGGACTTCGTGTCCATGCCCTCGGGCCTCAAAGGCCAGATCGTCCCGCCCTGGGACCCCAACGGCCAGATGTGCATCCTCCCCGACGGACGCTTCGTCGTCGGTTACGACCCCACTCTGCCCCAGCAGGACGATTTCGGAAGCGCCAAGCCCTACAAGCAGCCGGGCGACGGTGAGGAGCTCGACGAGCCCAACGGCGAGTTCAGCGGCCAGACCCTGTACGTACCAGGGAAGTACAAGATGCCCGGACAGAGTATCGGCAGCGACTCGCCCG
>JASHZK010000361.1 GCA_030042575.1 Acidimicrobiales bacterium | reverse complement strand
CTGCCCTCTTGAGCGCCGGCGGACACGGTGACCCGGCGTGCACCAGGAGGCGTAGAGAGTCGAGACGCGCCGGGGTGGAGGGGTGACGCAGCAACCGACCCAGGGCGGTGGGCGCCATGAAGGTGGTGGTGGGCCGGAGCCGGCGAAGGACCTGGGCGGCGGCGTCGGCGTCGAAGCGGTGGAGCACCACCACCGTGCCCCCCCGCAACAACGTGCCGGCGGCGAAACGGACGGACACCGAGTGGTACATGGGCGAGCACACGAGATGGACGGCGGCGGCCTCGAAACCCCACAACTCCGCTTCGTCGTCGAACAGAGCAGCGGCCTCGCCTTCGTCGAGGACGCCGGACCACACGCCTTTGGGCCGTCCCGTCGTCCCCGAGGTGTAGTGCATGGGACGAGCCAGGGGAACCGGGGCCAGCTCGGCGGGGGGCCCCTGGACCAGACCGGCCAGCTCCGTGGGATCGAGCACGGCGAGCGCCGGCTCGGCGTCCGCCAAGATCCGGTCGCGCTCGTCCGGCAGCAAGGTGGCGTTGAGCAGCACGGGGACGATGCCCCGGCGCAGCGCACCGAGGACGCAGCACAACAGGTTCCCCGACGAAGCCAAGCTGAAGGCGATCCGGTCACCGGGCCCCAGACCTCGCTGCAACAAGGCCCCGGCCGCACGCCGCTGGCGTTCCTCGGCATCGGGGGCCGACAGCCGCTCCACCAGCGCTCGGCCGGTCACGAGCCGACCACCGACGACAGGGGCATGGCGATCGACGCTACCTGCGAGGTCGCGTCGGGAGTCGACCTCGGCGACAGGGGGCGCGACACTGCGCCGGTGCCACGAACATCCGAGGGCGACGAGGCGCTGGCCAGGGCGGCCGCTCTGCTGGGTCGGGCCCGGCGGGTGCTGGCCCTCACCGGGGCAGGGATCTCCACGGAGTCGGGCATCCGAGACTTCCGGGGTCCTGGGGGACTGTGGACCATGGACCCGTCGGCCGAGCGGCTGGCCACCATCGACGTCTATCTGTCCGAGCCGGACGTGCGCCGCCGGGCCTGGCAGAACCGACTGACCTCACAGGCGGTGGAACGGCAGCCCAACCGGGGCCACCGCGCCCTGGTCGAGCTCGAACGCCGCGGCGTGCTCGACACCTTGGTGACCCAGAACGTCGACGGCCTGCACCTGGCCGCCGGACACGAACCGCAACGGGTGGTCGAGATCCACGGCACCGACCGCGACGTGATGTGCATGGCCTGCGGGGCTCGCCGGCCCATGGCCGAGGTGCTCGGTCGGGTCCGCCAGGGCGAGCAGGACCCGGCCTGCTCGGAGTGCGGGGGGATCCTCAAGGCGGCCACGGTCAGCTTCGGTCAGAGCCTGTTCCCCGAGGACCTGGCTCGGGCCGAGGAGGCGGCCCTGCGCTGCGACCTCGTCCTGGCCGTGGGCACGACCCTGGCCGTGTATCCCGCCGCCGGCCTCGTCCCTCTGGCTCGGCGACAGGGCGCCGGGGTCGTCATCGTGAACGGAGAGCCGACCGAGCTCGACGCCCTGGCCGACGTGGTCGTACGGGGCCGGATCGGCGAGGTGCTCCCGGCCATGGTGGCTGCCGCCGGGGAGGCGCCCTAGGAACCGCCGTGGCGTCGGCGGGCCCAGCGCGGCTTGAGGGCGAACCACCAGATGCTGGCGGCCGTGCCGACCAGACCCACGGCGGCCAACAGACGCTTCAGCCCGCGGTGCTCGCTCATCGCCGCCTGACCCTACCCGACCGCAGACCCATTCACGCCTTGAACTGCAGGTCGCCATAGCGCTCGAGCAGCTCCTCCACCGTGGCGCGGGTCTTGGTGGCGCCCGCCATCCCGTAGATGGGGGCCATCACCCCGCGACCGCCGGGCAGTCGCCGTACCACCTGCACCGACGCTTCGAGGTCGGCGACGAAGCGCTCGGCCACTCCCTGCTGACAGTGGCGCAGGGTGACGCAGATGTGGGCGGCGGGCGGATTCTGCAGTCCGTTCAGGCTCCAGCCCCGGCTGTTCATCTGGTCCATCACGGCGTAGACGTCGATGTCGTCGGAGCCGAAAGCGATCACCCACAGAGGGTCGCCCAACACCTCGAGCTCCGGAATCCCCTCGATCCCGGCACGAATGGTGGCGGCCGTCTCCAGCAAGGCCTTGGTGGCCGCCGTGTAGCCCTCCTGGCCGAAGGCCAGCATGGCGGCCCAGGCTTCGGCGCCCAGGGCCCCGGAACGGCTGCCGGCGAAGGTGGGCGAGTAGTAGAGCCCTCCCATCCAGGTCGCGTTGCGGTAGTACTGGAAGCGGCGCAGCAGGTTGGTCCGGTACAACACCACCGAAGTGCCCTTGGCGGCGTAGCCGAACTTGTGGGTGTCGGCTGACATCGACGTCACACCGGGCAGGCGGAAGTCGAAAGGGGGCACCGCGTAGCCGAGCCGCTCGGCCCAGGGGAGGACGAAGCCGCCCAGGCAGCAGTCGACGTGACAGCCGATCCCGTGTCGCCGGGCCAGCTCGGAGAGCTCGTCCACCGGGTCGATGACCCCGTGAGGGAAGCCGGGCGCCGAGGCCACCACGGCCACGGTGTTGGAGCTGACGAGCCGCGCCGCGGCCTCCACGTCCGCCCGGAAGGCCGAATCGAGCGGCACGGGAACGAGGCGGATGTCGAAATAGTGAGCGGCTTTGTCGAAGGCGGCGTGGGCGCTCACCGGGACCACCATCTCCGGATCGGTGATCTTCCGCTCGGCTCGAGCCTGGTCGCGGTAGGTGCGCATGGCCAAGAGGATGCTCTCGGTGCCCCCCGAGGAGATGGTGCCGCACACGCCTTGCGCCCCTTCTTCGCCGCCTCCGAGCATGGAGGCGGTCATGGCCACCACCTCGGCCTCGTACTTCACGGCACTCGGCCACAGCTCGGGGTGCAACGGGTTGGACTGTGAGTTGATGGCGTAGACCTCGTTCAAGAACTCGATGTGGTCGGCACCTCCGTGGTACACCGAGCCCGAGGCGTAGCCCGAGCGCCACTTGGGCTCCTCGCGGCCGGCCAGCTCGCGCATCTCGGCCAGGATCTCCTGACGCCGGCGCCCTCGCTCGGGAAGGTGGGTGTAGGTGTGGTGGGTGTTGCGGTAGGGACGCAGCTCGGCTTCGAGCGCCTCCACCACCACATCCAGGTCTGAGGGATTCAGCGGCCCGTCTCCCGGTTCAGGCGGCGGTGGATGGCTTTGGTCTTCTGGTACAAGTTCACGAATTCGCGGTAGAGCTCGTCGTACAGGGAGCGGTTGGCCGGGTCGGGCTCGAAGATGGCGCGTACCTCCACGGCGCCGGCCATGTCCTCGACCCGAAGGGCCCGCAAGGCCAGCCAGGCCAGCATCCCCGCTCCCCGCACGTTGGCCAGGACGGGCTCGGACACCTGCCGGATACGCCGGCCGGTGACGTCGGCGTGGATCTGGGCCCATATATCGGAATTGGCTCCGCCACCCACGAAGGCCAGGGAGCCAAAGGGTCGCTTCACGAAGTGCTCCACCGCACCGAGCAGCCATCGGCTGTTGTAGGCCACTCCCTCGTACACGGCCCGCACCAGGTCGCTACGGGTGGTGGACAGCGACAAGTTGTGGAAGCCGGCTCGGATGGTGTGGTCGTCGACCGGCGACCGCTCGCCGTTGAGCCAGGGGGTGAACAGGGTTCCCGCCGCCCCCGGCGACACCGAGGCAGCCACCTCGTCCAGGCGCCGGTACACGTCGGGGACCGCCACGGCGCAACCGAGCCCGTCGTCTCCCGAGAGCACGGTCCCGGCCAAGAAGCTGAGACAGGCTCCGGCTGTCTCGTGCTCGTCGGCCACCATGTAGCGACCGGGCACGGCCGACGGGATGGAGGCCACATTGCGCAGCGGGTCGGTCTTCTTGAACGGCACGAGGCAGGAGATCCACGACGAGGTGCCGATGTAGAGGTGCCCTTCGAAGTCGGCCACCGCTCCCGATCCGACGGCAGCCGAGTGCACGTCGCCCGACCCGCTCACCACCGGCAGCCCGGCCGGCAGGCCCAGCTCCTCGGCGGCCACGTCGGTCAGGTGACCCACCACCGACGCCGGAGGGACGAGCTCGGGCAGTTTGGCGCGCTCCAGCCCGGCCATGGACAGCAAGCGCTCGTCGTAGTGCACGGCGTCGATGCGGCGGTTGTCGGTGACCCAATGGGCGCAGATGGAGTCGTAGGAGGCGGTGAAGCGCCCGGTGAGCTGGTGGGTGAGCCAGTCCACCGGCTCCAAAAAGACGTGGGTGTGGCGGTAGAGCTCAGGCTCGTTCTCCCGGATCCACAGGATGTGGGCCACCGGGTCCTTGCCCGAGTGCCCGGGCGCCCCGCCCGTCAAGCGGATCCAGCGCCACGCCTTGCGCACGTCGTAACCCAGCACGCTCATCCCCCCACCGGTCCGGCGGCGGATGGCCGAAGCCCCCCGGCTGTCCATCCAGATGATGGCCGGGCGCAGCGGGGCGCCGTCGGCGGCGCAGGCCACCGTTCCCGACCATTGGGCGGTGCAGCCCACGGCCGACACGGCGTCGGCCGGGACGACGCCGGCGCCGAGGACCTGGCGTGCCGCGTCCACGAACGCCTCCCACCACTGCGCCGGCTCCTGTTCGGCCCCGCCTCCGGGCAACAGCCGGGTTGCCACCGGCCGCTGGGCGTGGGCGACAACGCGACCCTGGGCGTCGACCAACGCCACCTTGGGCCCGCCGGTGCCCAGATCGACGGCCACGACACAGGAATTCGCCACGGTGCCCGCCCCCTTCATCGGGCGAGCCTAGGCGGCAGTAGCTGGATGACGGGGTTCGGAGACGACCTCGATCTCGGGGGCCAGACCGCTCACCTCGAAGCCGCTTTCATCGACCTCCACCGTGACCCGCGACCCGCCCAGCGGGATCCCCTCGACTTTGAGCCGGGTCATGCCGGGAAGCAGCACCGGCGCCAACCAGGTCCGTCCGTAAGGGACCCAGGGGTCGAGACGGAGCATCGAGCGCAGGCACAGAAGCGGTGATGCCGCCGCCCACGCCTGGGGTGAGCTCGAAGTGGGATAGGGCACCGGAGAAGCGAAGTCGTGACGGTCGAGACCGCTGAACAGCTCGGGCAGACGACCTCCCTGGGACCAGCCGGCGTCCAACAAGGCGGTGACGAGCCGAGTGGCGTAGTCGACGAATCCATAACGAACGAGGCCGGCGGCCACCACGGCGGTGTCGTGGGGCCACACCGAGCCGCAGTGATAGCTGATGGGGTTGTAGCCGCCGTTGGTCGTGGCCAGTGTGCGCACCCCCCAACCGCTGAAGAGCTCGGGCGACACCAGCCGGTCGGCCACCAGCTTGGCTTTGTCCTCCTCGACGATCCCCGTCCACAGGCAATGGCCCATGTTGGAGGTGAGTGAATCGATCCGGCGCTTGTCGGCGTCGAGGCCGACGGCGAACCAACCCTTCTCCTCGTCCCAGAAGTCACGGTTGAAGTCGGCCTTGAGGTGGGCCGCCTTGGTCCGGTACCGGTCGTAGGTGGCGTGGTCCCCGGCCTCGTAGGCGAAGTGGGCGCGGGCCAGATAGGCGCTGTAGACGTAGGCCTGGACCTCGCACAGGGCGATGGGGGCCTGGGCCACGCGGCCGTCGCCGTAACGGATCCCGTCCCAGGAGTCCTTCCATCCCTGGTTGGCCAGGCCCCGGTCGGTGGCCCGGTGGTACTCCACGTAGCCGTCTCCGTCGGCGTCGCCGAAGTGCTCGATCCACTCGAGAGCCCGCTCGGCGTTGGGCATGAGCTCGTCCACCACTTCACGGGCCAGACCCCAGCGGCGCAGCTCGCCCAGGAGCATCACGAACAGGGGTGTGGCGTCGGCACTGCCGTAGTAGATGGAACCCCCGCCCAGCGACAACGAGGGGGCTTCGCCGAATCGCATCTCGTGCAGGATCCGCCCCGGCTGCTCGTCGCTGCGGGGGTCGATGTCGGTGCCTTGGAAGCGAGCCAGGGTCTGGAGGACGCCCAGGGCCAGATCGGGGTCCACCACCAGAGCCATCCACGAGGTGATGAGCGAGTCACGACCGAAGACGGTCATGAACCAGGGTGCACCGGCGGCCATCACCACCCGCTCGGGGAAGTCGGGGTCGAAGATGCGCAGGGCGCCCAGGTCCTCGGAGCTGCGGGTGAGCACGGCGCCCAACTTCTCGTGGTCGGTCTCGACTTGGGGGACCTGCCGGCGCCACTTGGCCAGCCGCTCGGCGGGGGCGGCGCGTTCGACGGGCTGGCCGCACAGGTAGCGGGGATCGATGGCCTTGCCCTCTATGACCGGATGGACCTCGATGCAGGCCTGCCATTGGCCATGGGCGGGAACGATGGCTTCGAAGGAGGCGATGTCCTCGCCCACCTTGGCGGGGGCGGGGGAGAATTGCAGGACCACTCCTCGGCTCACCGTGCCCCGGCGGTAGGAGATCTCCAGGCTCTGGCGGTGAGGCTCATGGGTGATCTCACCCTCGAACTCGGTGCTGCGCCCTTCCTTGACGGCGAAGAGATCGGCGAAATCCGAGGCGACGAAGATCTCCACCGAGCAGAAGGTGGCTTCGTCGCCGAAATTGCGGAGGATGACGTCTTCGCGCATTCCCTGGCCGACGTAGCGGCCCCGGAAGACCATCACCGTGGAGTCGGACCGCCCGGCCAGCGGCTGGCAGCGGGAGACGAACGTGGCCGAGAACGGCTCCTCCCCTATGGCGGTCAACGGTTCGGGGTGCTGGCCGTTCACCAACAGTTCCAGACGCGACAGCAGGCGCGTGTCACGCACGAACAGCCCCTGGGCCCCCCCCGTGACCACGTCACCCGCCCGGCCGCTGATGGCGAAGGTGGACTCGTCGACCAGGGTGACCGTGACGGCACCACCGTCGCCCACCGACGCCACCCTGCCGGTATAGGTCCACGGGTCGCTCATGGCAGGGGCGACGCTACCGGACCTGTTCCGGCACCCCGATCCCGCCTCCCAGCTGCCCGAATCCCGCCCGCCCGCCGTGGAATTCCCCCTACCCACGTAGTGCAAATCGTCGGCCGGCGGGTAGAGTGGGGGCCGGTGACCCCCCTGCTCGAGGTGTCGGGACTGCACGTGGCCGTCGATGGTGCCGAGATCCTGCGCGGGGTGGACCTGGTGGTGGGCCAGGGTGAGATCCACGCCCTCATGGGACCCAACGGCTCGGGCAAGTCCACCCTGGCCAACACCGTGCTGGGCAACCCTGCCTACCAGGTGACCGCCGGCACGGTCCGCCTGCGAGGGTCCGACGTGACGACGTGGGCCCCCGACGTGCGGGCCAAGGCGGGAATGTTCTTGGCCTTCCAGTACCCCGAGGAGATCTCGGGGGTCTCGGTGACCCAGTTCCTGCGCCAGGCGGTTTCGGCCCGTGTGGGCGAGGAACGCTCGGCACTGGAGATCCGCCTGTCCATGACGCAGTGGATGGACCGTCTGGGCATGGACCCGGCCTTCGCCGAGCGTCATCTCAACGAGGGCTTCTCGGGCGGGGAGAAGAAGCGGAACGAGATCCTCCAGATGGCCCTGCTCCAGCCGGACCTGGCCGTCCTGGACGAGACCGACTCGGGCCTGGACATCGACGCCCTGGCGGTGGTGGCCAAAGGCGTGCAGTCCGTGCGCCAGGACCGGCCGGCCATGGGCGTGCTCGTGGTCACCCACTACACCAAGATCCTCGAGCTGCTGCGCCCCGACGTGGTGCACGTGATGGTGGACGGACGCCTGGTCGAACGGGGCGGCAGCGAGCTGGCCCAGCGCCTGGAGCGCCAGGGGTACGAGGCATGGCGCAGGTGAACCGGGCCCCGACGGGCAGCGGTCCGCTGGACGTGGAGCGGATCAAGAAGGACTTCCCCGTCCTGGCCCAAAGCGCCCACGGGCACCGGCTGGTGTACTTGGACTCCGCCTCCTCCTCGCAGCACCCGCAGGCCGTCCTCGACGCCATGGACGACTACTACGCCACCTCTCACGCCAACGTGCACCGAGGCGTGTACGCCCTGGCCGAGGAGGCCGATCGTCGCTACGAGTCGGCCCGGATCACCGTCGGGCGCTTCATCGGGGCGCCGCAGCCCGAGGTGGAGGTGGTCTTCGTCAAGAACGCCACCGAGGCCATCAACATGGTGGCCGCCACCTGGGGCCGAGCCAACCTGCAACCGGGCGACGCCGTGTTGCTCACAGAAATGGAGCACCACTCCAACCTGGTGCCCTGGCTCATGCTGGCCGACGAGCGCGGGCTGGAGCTGCGTTGGATCGGCTTGGACGACGGCTACCGCCTGGAGTCGTCCGACCTCGACCGGCTGCTGGACGGCGTGAAGCTGGTGGCCTGCAGCTCCATGTCCAACGTGCTGGGGACGATCCCACCTTTTGCCCGCCTGGCCGAAGCCGCCCATGCCGTGGGCGCGCTGGTGGTAGCCGACGGGGCCCAGTCGGTGCCCCACCTGGCGACCGACGTCCACGCCATGGGCTGCGACTTCCTGGCCTTCAGTGCCCACAAGATGCTGGGCCCCACCGGTATCGGGGTGCTGTGGGCCCGGGCCGAGTTGCTCGAGTCCATGCCGCCCTATCTCGGGGGCGGCGGCATGATCCGTGACGTCCGGCGCGACGGCTTCAGCCCCAACGTGCTTCCCTGGAAATTCGAGGCGGGAACTCCTCCCATCGCCGAGGCGGTCGGGCTGGCGGCGGCGGTGCGCTACCTGGAGGCCCTGGGCATGGGCCAGGTCCGCGCCCACGAGGTGTCCCTCACCGCCTACGCCCAGCGGACGTTGACCGACCGGTTCGGCGACGATCTCCAGATCTTCGGTCCCGAGGGCACCGAGGACCGCGGCGGCGTGCTGTCTGTGGCCTATCGCGACGTCCACCCGCACGACCTGTCGCAGGTCCTCGACCAACAGGGAGTGTGCGTGCGGGCCGGACACCACTGTGCCAAGCCGCTCATGCGCCGGCTGGGGGTGACGGCCACGGCCCGAGCCTCGTTCTACGTGTACAACGACTTCTCCGACGTCGACGCCCTGGCCGACGGACTGGAGATGGCCGGTACCCTGTTCAGCTGATGCCCGGCCTCGAAGACCTCTACCGCGAGATCATCCTCGACCATTACCGAAGCCCGCGTAACCGCGGTGAGCTGCCGGAGCCACCGGCGCACCGGGTCGAGGGCTTCAACCCGCTGTGCGGCGACGAGGTGGTGCTCTACCTGTTGGTGGAGGACGACAAGGTGGTCGACATCCGCATCGCCGGCCAGGGCTGCTCGATCAGCCAGTCGTCGGCCTCGCTCATGTCGGCGGCGGTCAAGGACAAGGCGGTGGAGGAGGTGCGCGGCCTCATCCGCACCTTCAAGTCGATGATGTCCATCCACGAGGCTCGCCTGGGCGACGGCGACGAGCCCGACTCCGGCGAAGCCACCGCCGAGGACGAGCCGGTGGACCTGGCCGCCCTCGGTGAGCTGGCCGCCCTGCAGGGGGTGGTCAAGTTCCCGGTGCGGATCAAGTGCGCCACCTTGAGCTGGAACACCTTGGCCCAGGGCCTGGACGAGGTGGAGAAGCTCGCCTCCTGAACCGGCGGACGCTCGGGCCCTCGCCCGCCCACCGGGCTCTTCAGCGCAGACGGCGCAGGGCGCCGCCCACCCGGGGTCGAACGGAGCCGGGATGGATGGCCGAGGCCAACAGCTCGACGCCGTCGACCAGCCGCGGCCCCGGGCGTGAGAAGTAGGAGCTGGCGTCCACGGCGAAGACGGCGCTGGCACAGTCCAGTTCGGACCGCTCCAGGAGCGCCTGCGCCTGCTCCACCGCCTCCCCCAGTCCGTATCCGCAGGGCATGAACACCACGACCTCGGGGGCCGCTGCCGCGATCTGCTCCCACCCGATCCGAACCGAGGGGACACCGCAACGGCCGAGCACCGGTTCGCCCCCGGCGGTGCTGATCATGTCGGGCACCCAGTAGCCGCCGCTGAACGGCGGGTCACCCCACTCCAAGGCGAAGGTGCGGGGGCGGCGCGCGCCGCGGAGCGCCTCCCGGACGGCGTCGAGACGGGCGGTCAGTTCGAGCACCACTCGTTCGGCCCGATCGAGCGTCCCGGTGGCCCGGCCCACGGTGAGAAGACAGTCGAGGACCTCCTCGAGCGACCCGGGGTCCAGCGACACGATCCGAGCCGAGCAACCGAGGACCTCGAGCGCCTCCTCCACGTGCCCGGCGGGCACGGCGCACACGGCGCACAGGTCCTGGGTGAGCACCATGTCGGGCCGCAGGTCGCCCACGGCCACCTCGTCGAGGCGGTAGATGGGATCGCCGCCGGCCAGACTCTGGCTCACCAGGCGGTCGATCTCGGCGGGGTCGGCCGCCGGCGGCAGGGCCGAGACCGACACGACGGTCTTGTGGCGGGCCTCGAGCGGCCAGTCGCACTCGTGGGTCACGCCCACCAGGTCGTCCTCGAGGCCCAGGGCATAGACGATCTCGGTGGCGGAAGGAAGAAGGGACACGATGCGCATGTCCCCCAGTGTGCCGGGCCGCCGTCACACGGCCAAGCTCGTTACCATCGTCGAGGTGGCCGCCGAGAAGCTCGCGCCGCGCCCGCTCACCGAGCCCCACCCGGACCGCCTGGCTCTCGACCATCCCCGCCGTGCCCTGGTGCTCGAGCTGCACACCCGGGCTCTCGAGGCCGGGGAAGCCGGCTATCTCGACCCCGAGACCGGGCTGTTCGTGCTCAGCGCCCGCTACCTGTGCGACCGGGGCTACTGCTGCGAACGCGGCTGCCGCCACTGCCCCTACGTCGAGTAGACCGGCCCGGGCCGCCATCGGGCGGTCCGCCCCCGGGTGGAGGCTCCACCCCTTCGATCCACCCGGCGATCAAACTCCGGGTGGACGACGCCAGAGCGGTCCGGGGACACACTGTGATCCATGACTACCTCCGATTGGATCATCGACTTGGCGCTCATCGGCATCGTGTTCCTCCAGGTCCGTGGGCGCCGGCTCAGCCTCCGTCAGCTCCTCATCCCGGTGGGGCTGTGCGCCTGGGCCGCTTTCAGCTACTTGAAGGGCATCCCCACCGCCGGCAACGACCTGCTCCTCGTGGCCCTGGGCCTCGGACTGGGGGTGACCCTGGGAGTGCTGGCCGGGACCTTCACCAAGGTGACCCGGGGGGCCGACGGCCATGCGCGCTCCAAGGCCGGGGTCCTGGCCGCCGTGTTCTGGGTGGCCGGTGTGGGAACCCGCCTGGCCTTCCAGCTGTACGCCACCCACGGGGGCGGCGCCGCCATCGAGCGGTTCTCGCGCTCGCATTCCATCACGTCGAGCGAGGCCTGGGTGGCGGCCCTGATCCTCATGGCCATCGGCGAGGCCGTCACCCGCTCCGCCGTGGTCGGCTTCCGAGGCTACAAAGTGGCCCCCGAGCACTTCCTCGGCCAAGCGAGCACAATTCCCGCCGGTGATCACGCTTTCTG
>JASHZK010000038.1 GCA_030042575.1 Acidimicrobiales bacterium | reverse complement strand
ACCGGCGGCCCGCCCCCGGCCGGCCTTCGCCGGATCGCCCCGGTCCCACTCCTGGGGCCGGTCGCCGCCGGGCTTCTGGCCGTCGTCGTCGTGGTCGCGGTGGCGCTGGCCGGCCGAGCGGCGCCCGACGGCGGCCCGGCCGTGTCACGGCTCACGGTGGCAGCGGTTCAAGGTGGTGGGCAACGGGGGCTCACCCATCTCCAGGTGCCCCCGGCCCGCGTCTTCGACGCCCAGGTGGCCGCCACCGAGCAGCTGCTGACCGTGCCCGGGGCGGCATCGATCCAGCTGATCGTGTGGCCCGAGGACGTGGTCGCCCTCGACCAACCACTGGCCGGGTCTCCCGAGGAGGCCACGATCTCGTCCCTGGCCCAGAGGGCCCACGCCACCCTGCTGGCCGGGGTCACCGAGCCGGCGGGGCCGGGTCGCTTCCGAAACGAGATCGTGGCCTTCGGACCCGACGGCAAGGTGGTGGGCAGCTACGAGAAGGTCCACCGGGTCCCCTTCGGGGAGTACGTGCCGTTTCGGGGGTTCATCAAGCATCTGGCGAATTTGTCGGAGGTGCCGGAGGACGCCATCCCCGGCCATGGCGACGGCGTGCTCCACACCCCGGCCGGGAAGCTCGGCACGATGGTCTCCTACGAGGTCTTCTTCGCCGATCGGGGATGGGTGAGCACCCGTGGAGGCGCCACTTTGCTGGTCGTCCCCACCAACACCTCGTCGTACTCCACGGCCCAGGTGCCCACCCAGGAGGTCGCCGCCGACCGGCTGCAGGCCCTGGCCGAGGGGCGAGACCTGGTGCAGGCGGCCCCCACCGGCTTCAGCGACTTCGTCAACAACGACGGGAGGGTGCTGAAGAGAAGCGGGCTGGGCGGGCGGGCGCTGCTCGTGGCCACCCTGCCCATGCGGAAGGGTCGGACCCTCTACGAGCGGTTCGGGGAGCTGCCGGTGCTGGTCGTGGCCGGCTGCGGGGTGGTGGGCGGATGGTCGGCGACGGTCCTCGGACCCTCCGAGGCGGGGCGGGCGCTTCGGCGGCGTCGTCGTCGGGGGGGCTCAGTTGGAGGGTGACTCCGGCCTGGCGACGACGACTGGGGAGGGGCCCGTCGGCACTTTCGTCGGAAGAACTTGGTCACCAGTACTGCTTGGCCTCAAGCGGTGACCGCGACAGCTCCTGGTCAAGGAGGTCGCGGTGGGCAGAAGGCCCTGTGATCCGGCAAGGGTGGCGGCGGCGCTGGAGGCGGTTGTAGAGGGAAAGACCCTCACCGAGGCGGCCGCCCTGAGCGGCATGTCGCCGGCAACGGTCTGTAGGTACTGTGCCGCTTCTGGCTTGGCGTTGCCCCCGCGGCAGGGTCGCAGGATCCCGAAGACGGTGCTCGAGGCGGCGCTGGCGGCAGTTGCTCGTGGGGTATCGGTGCCGAGAGCCGCCTTGGACCTCGGCATCTCACCATCCACCCTTCAGCGGCGCCTGGCCGCCCAGGGTGTGACCATGGAGCGCAAACGAAAGCCCCGCAACGATGCCTTGAGCCTCGCTGAGCGCGAAGAGATCCGGGTGGGGATCGAAGCGGGCGCCTCCGACGCCGAGATCGCCAGGCGCCTCGGGCGGCACCGGGGGACGATCTGGCGGGAGATCACCGCCAACGGCGGCCGGAGCGCCTATCGGGCCCACGGCGCCCAGTCCCGCGCTGAGCAGGCAGCCCGACGGCCCAAGAGGTGCTGGAGCGAGGCCCGGCCCTGGCTGTGGGACGAGGTCCAGCGCCTCGTGCGAACCAAGAAATGGTCGCCCGAGCAGATCGCGTGCCGGCTTCGCCGTGACCACCCTGATGCACCACAGTGGTGGGTGTCACACGAGGCGATCTACCAGGCGATTTACGTGCAGGCCAAAGGCGAGCTGCGCAAGGAGCTGGCGGCCTGTCTGCGCTCGGGACGAGCCAGACGCCACCCCCACGGCCGTTCGACCGCACCAGGGCGCGGCGCCATTGTGGGCATGGTCAACGTCTCGAAGCGACCGGCCGAAGCAGAGGACCGCGCCATCCCCGGTCACTGGGAGGGCGATCTCATCATCGGCGCCCGGGGGGCCAGTGCCGTGGCCACCCTGGTCGAGCGCAGCACCCGCATGGGCATGTTGATCAAGGTCGAGGAAAAGACCGCCGAACACGTCGCCGCCCGCCTGAGCGAGAACGTGGAGCGCCTGCCCGCCCAGCTCGTGCGCTCGCTCACCTGGGACCAGGGCAGGGAGCTGGCCGCTCACGCCAGCTTCACGGTGGCTACCGGGGTTCCGGTGTACTTCTGTGACCCCCACTCTCCCTGGCAGCGGGGCTCCAACGAGAACTGGAACGGCCTGGTTCGCCAATTCCTCCCGAAGGGCACCGACCTCTCCGGCTACAGCCAGGACGAGCTTGACTCCATCGCCGCCCTCCTCAACGAGCGCCCCCGCAAGACCCTCGGGTGGGATACTCCGGCGGAACGGTTCAACGAGTTCGTCGCGGCCACCGGCTGAATCCGCCCTGCTTCTGGGCAGCTTTACTGCACGATTGCAAAACCGACATCGACCGGGACGGCCATGGGCCCACAGCGATCAGTCGTAGTAACCGGAGTGGATGTAGATGCAGGGAACGCCTTCTCGGTGGAACATGTCGCGGTTGCGGGGGTCGTCCTCAAAGGCGAGGCGCAGATCCAGCCCCTGGGCACGCAGGTGGTGGACGGCATCCCGCTTGAACCGAGCCACCTGGGCGTAGTCGCCGCGGTTGCGCATGACCAGCAGGTCCCAGCGCAACCGGTTGTGGGCCAGCCACGACAGGGTCTGGGGCCGGACCCGAAGCGGCCGGCCAGTGAGCAACACGACCCGCAAGGAGGGATCGAGCAGTTCGAGCAGACGGGCCACCTCTTCCACCAAGGGGTCGTCGCCGCAGGCGTCGAAGAAGGCGTCCCAGTCCCGTCGCCCCCATTCGAGGAAGTGCTGGCGGGAGGCGGCGTCGGACAGCACGCCGTCGAGATCGAAGACGACCGCCGGACCCGGCGCCACCGGCTCGGTTCGCCAGCACCAGTTGGGCTCGAGGGACTCGAGGGTCATTCCTCGCCGGGAGTGGCCGACGACAATCGCCGGATCTCCTCCACCACGCGGGGATCGGCCAGTGTGGTGGTGTCGCCCAGGTCGCGCCCCTCGGCCACGTCGCGCAGCAGGCGGCGCATGATCTTGCCCGAGCGGGTCTTCGGTAACTCCTCGGTGAAGATGACGGTCTTGGGACGGGCGATGGCCCCGATATGGCCGGCCACATGGCCGCGCAGCTCTTCGCCTCGCGCCGCCGAGGGTGTCTGGCCGGCCCGCAGGGTGACGAAGGCCACGATGGCCTGGCCCGTGGTCTCGTCCTTGGCCCCCACCACCGCCGCTTCGGCCACCGCCGGGTGGGTCACCAGCGACGACTCGACCTCGGTGGTGGAGATGCGGTGGCCCGACACGTTCATCACGTCGTCCACCCGCCCGAGCAGCCACAGGTAGGCCTCCTCGTCGATCTTGGCCCCGTCCCCGGCGAAGTAGCGGCCCTCGTAGCGGCTCCAGTAGATCTGGCGGTATCGCTCGGGGTCTCCGTACAGCCCCCGCAGCATCGACGGCCACGGCCGCGACAGGGTGAGGTACCCGCCGCCCCGCTGCACCAGGTTGCCCTCGTCGTCCACGACCTCGGCGCCGATGCCCGGGAGGGGGAAGGTGGCCGAACCCGGCTTGCACACCGTCTGACCGGGAAGCGGTGAGATGAGGATGGCACCGGTCTCCGTCTGCCACCAGGTGTCGACCACCGGACAACGGCCGCCGCCGATCGTGTCGCGGTACCACATCCACGCCTCGGGATTGATGGGCTCCCCCACCGAACCCAGCAGCCGCAGCGACGAAAGGTCGTGGCGGCCGGGGTAGCCGGCTCCCCACTTCATGAAGGTTCGAATGGCGGTGGGAGCGCAATAGAGGATCGACACCTTGTAGCGCTCGACGACGTCCCACCAGCGATCCTTGTCGGGAAAGTCGGGTGTGCCTTCGTACATCACGCTGGTGGCGGCGTTGGCCAGGGGGCCGTAGACGATGTAGCTGTGGCCGGTCACCCACCCGATGTCGGCGGCGCACCAGTAGACGTCGGCGTCGGGGTGGAGGTCGAAGACGGCCCGATGGGTGAACGCCACCTGGGTCAGGTATCCGCCCGTGGTGTGCATGATCCCCTTGGGCTGGGCCGTGGTGCCCGAGGTGTACAGGAGGTACAGCAGGTCCTCGGCATCCATGTGCTCGGGGGGGCACTCGGCTTCGGCGGCGGCCGTCAACTCGGCCCACCAGTGGTCCCGGCCGGCTGTCATGGGCGTCGGACCGGCCGCCTCGCCGGTCCGGCGCACCACCACCACGTGCTCGATGGAGGGTGCGGCGGCCACGGCCACGTCGGCGTTCACCTTGAGGGGTACCACCTGGCCGCGGCGCCAGCCACCGTCGGCGGTCACCAGCACCCTGGCCGACGCGTCGTTGATGCGGTCGCGCAGGGCGTCAGGTGAGAACCCGCCAAAGACCACCGAGTGGGCCGCCCCCACCCGAGCACAGGCCAGCATGGCCACGGGCAGCTCGGGGACCATGGGCATGTAGATGGCGACCACGTCGCCGCGGCGGACGCCCAGGGACTTGAGCACGTTGGCGAAACGCTGGACCTGATCGAGCAGGTCGGCGTAGGTCAGCGTGCGCCTGTCGCCGGGCTCGCCCTCCCAGTGGAACGCCACCCGGTCGCCGATCCCGGCGGCCACGTGACGGTCGAGGCAGTTGTGAGAGACGTTGAGCGTGCCTCCCACGAACCACTTGGCGAAGGGCAGGTCCCACTCGAGGACGCGCTCCCAGGGCGTGAACCAGTCCAGGGTCTTGGCCTGTTCGGCCCAGAAGCCCTCGGGGTCCTTGTCGGCCTGCTCGTAGACCGACGGGTCGGGGAAGTTGGCCTGGGCACGAAAGGCGTCCGACGGTGGGAAGCGGCGCTCTTCCTGGTAGAAGTCGTCGATGGCGGCGCCGGACCGGGCTGCCCCTGGTCGTACGTCGTCGGACATGGCCTCCCCCTTCCTGCGGCCCGGCCCGCGGCCGGTGCGACGGACTGCGGTGTCACCCAGGGGCCGCAACGGGCCGCACCCCGGTCGAGCCTACCCAGCGGTCCCCAAACGACGCCTGAGCATTGGGGTAGGCGCCCGCCAGGCGCGAAGATGGAGGGCGTCATGGCCGACGGAATCTCCGAGGCCCTCGCCCCCGCGACGCCCGACGCTCGACGCGGTGGTCCGGGTGTGTTGACGCTCTCGGTCCCGGTGGGACGCCGCGTGTTGGTGGCATCCAACCTCCGGCTCGCCCCCGATGCCAGTGCGGCGTCGACATGGGCGGCCGGGGAGCTGGCACGCGCCCTGGAGACGTGGTCCGGGCCCGGAGTCGTGGTGGTCGCCGGCGGCCTGTTCGACGTGGGTGGCGCCGGGGCGGCGGCGCAGGAACGGGCACTGCGAGCCCACCCGGCGCTGGCCGAGGCGCTGTCGGACTTCACGGCGGCGCCGGGGCGGCGGGTGGTGCGCCTGCCCGGAGTCACCGACGCGGAGGTGGGCGAGCCGGTTGCTCCACTGCAGGACGCCGGGGTCGAGGTGGCCCGGGCCGTGGAGCTCCATCTCGAGACCAGCGCCGGGACGCGCGTCGTCCACGTGTCGTCGGGCCTCTCTCCGCGGCCATGGGCTGGACAGGGGGCCGCCAGCCAGGTGCTGGCTCCGGACCCCGACGCTCCGTGGCAGCACGGTCTCGACCGCCTGGCCGACCCCGCTCAGTCGCAGCGTTTCCTCACCTCGCGCCTTCTCTACCGCCGATTCGCCCGGTTGGCGTGGTGGCTGCTGCTCCCCCTGGCGGTGGCATTGACCCTGCGCCTCCCGGCGGTCGGCGGCTTCCTCGACCGTCTGGTGCGTGGCCACTCGGCGCCCGCCCACGCCCTGGCCCGCGCCCATCTCGCCGGGTGGGAGCCGCGCCTGGCCGTCGCCGGCCTCGTCACTGCGGCCGAGGTGCTGGTCCTGGTGGCCGTGCTGGCGTGGCTGAGCCGACACGTCTGGCACAGCATGGGAGGCGGACGCCTGGCCGGGCCCTTCGGGGAGGACCCACCCCCCGGGGCCACCGCCAACGACCCCGGGCGTGACCGGGCTCGGGCGCTCGTCACCGAGGGCTACGCGGGCGTGGTGGGCGGCGAGACCCTGCAGGCGGAGCTCACCGACCTGGGCGGGGCCTTCTTCGCCTCGCCGGGTCTGGCCGGCGAGATCGTGGAGGAGCATCCGGGGCGCCTGGGCCTGCCCCCGGTGTTCCTCGAGCACCGCCAGGTGTCCTGGATCGAGCTCGAGACCGGCGCCGAGCTGCACGCACGGCTCTTGTCGGCCCGCAGCGATGCCGGCCCGGCGACCAGGCTCGAGCGCCTGGCCGGGCGCCGGCACCGGGAGCACGACGCCCACCCGGTGGTGGTGGCGGCCTACCCGCACGGCAACTCGTGGCCCGCTGCCCCCGACCTCGGCCTGATTCGGCGACGCTCGCGGCGCGCTCGAAGGTGGGCGGCGCTGGCTATCGCGCTGGCCGGCGTCGTCGACCTGCTGTCGGCCGTGACGCCACCGCTGCGGAGCCGGCTGCACCTCGTGCTCGAGATCCTCCCTCTGGCCGCCACCCAGGCAGCGGGCGCCGTGGTGGCCCTGGCCGGCATCGGGCTTCTGGCCCTGGCTCGGGGGGTGCGCCGGGGCCAGCACCGGGCCTGGGTCATCGCCTCGGTGCTGCTCGGCCTGACCTTGGCCCTGCACCTGGTCCGGGGGGGCGACGTGGAGGAGTCGGCGCTGTCGGGGGCCGTCCTCATCATGCTCCTCGTGTTCAGAGGTGAGTTCCAGGCGCGCTCGGACACGCCTTCCACCCGTTCGGCGGCGATCGCGCTGGTGTGCGGGGTGGTGGCCATCACCGTGGTCACCACCACGGCCGTGGAGCTGACGCTGCGCTTCATGCGCCACCCGCACCACTTCCTTCCCCTGTGGCGAGCCGCCTACGCCGTCGTCGGCCGGTTGGTGGGCATACCGGTCGTCGCCCTTCCCAACCGTCTCGACGACTTCCTGGATCCGAGCCTCCTGGCCATCGGGATCGGGCTGGCGGTGGTGGCGGTGCTGCTGGCCACCCGGCCCGTGGTGGATCGCCGGCTGGTGACGGGCTGGGCCGCCGAGCTGCGGGCCCGGGACATCACCCGCCGCCACGGCGGCGGCACGCTGGACTACTTCGCGCTACGCAGCGACAAGAAGTGGTTCTTCCATCGCGACAGCCTGGTGGCCTACGCCATCTACGGCGGGGTGTGCCTGGTGTCACCCGACCCCGTGGGGCCGCCCACCGAGCGGGCCCAGGTGTGGGCCGCCTTCCGGCGTTTCGCCGATCAGCGGGGCTGGTCGGTGGCGATCATGGGTGCGGCTGAACAATGGCTGCCGCTGTATCGGGCGGCCGGTATGCACGAGATCTACATCGGCGACGAGGCCCTCGTGGAGGTACGCCGCTTCTCGCTGGCCGGCGGGCACATGAAGGGGCTCCGGCAGGCCCACAACCGCATCGCCAAGTACGGCTACACCGCCGCCTTCCACGACCCGGGCCATATCGCCCCCGGCGTGGCCGAGCGTCTGTTGCCGCTCATGTCTCAGAGCCGTCGGGGCGAGTTCGAGCGGGGGTTCTCCATGATGCTGGGGCGGATCTTCGATCCCCGCGACACGGGCCTGGTGTTGTGCGTGGTGACCGGGCCCGACGGGGAGCCTGCCGCCCTGTGCCAGTTCGTCCCGGCCCCCGGGATCGAGGGCTACTCGCTCGACCTCATGCGCCGGGACCGGAGCCACGAGCATCCCAACGGCCTCATCGATTTCGCCCTGGTCGAGAGCATCGAGCACTTCCGCCTTCTGGGCTGCCGGTCCCTGAGCCTCAACTTCGCCGCCATGCGCTCGATCTTCGAGGGTGAGCGTGGTGAGGGTGTGGCGCAGCGGGTGGAGCGCTGGGCCCTGCACAAGATGTCAGGCTTCCTGCAGATCGAGACCCTGTGGCGGTTCAACGCCAAGTACGGGCCCGACTGGCTCCCCCGCTACATCGTCTACGACGCAGCCGAACACCTGGTACCTGCCGTGCTGGCCATCATGCGGGCCGAGTCGCTGGGCGAGGTGCCGGTGATCGGACGGGTACTGGCCCGCTCGCAACGCCGGACGGCGCAGGCCGGGGAGGCTTCTGCCGATTCGAACGGACCGGCGCGCCAGGCGCTGGGCGCCGGACAAGGGCGGCCGTGAGCCTCTGCATGCGGTAGGGGGACCAACGTGCAGCTGCGCCGAGCTCGGTCGGAGGACGCCCGAGCCATCGCCGAGGTCCACGTCCGCTCCTGGAAGGCCGCCTTCCCCGGTCTGCTCCCGCAGGACTACCTCGACGCCTTGGGGCCCGAGGACCGCCTGGGCCAATGGCAGGAGGCACTCGTCTCCTCGCCGTGGCCTGCGGTGCTGGTGGCCGAGCAAGAGGGGACGATCGTCGGCTTCGTGGCCATGGCTCCGAGCCGGGACACCGACGCCGACCGGGCCGTTGTCGGGGAGATCCAGACCATCTATCTCGACCCCCCGGCCTGGGGCGGCGGAGTCGGCTTGGCCCTGCTGCGAGCGGCGGAGGTCGAGCTGGCGACGGCCGGGTTCGTCTCGGCCACCTTGTGGGTGCTGGCCACCAATGCCAAGGCCCGCCGCTTCTACGAGCGTCACGGCTGGGCAACCGACGGCGGGACCCAGCTGCACGACTGGGGCGCCTTCGCCTCCCCCGATGTGCGCTACCGCCGCACGCTCCCTGCGGTGCCCGTCGGGCGCCAGCGCCGAGCTCGGGGAGGCGACACCTCGTAGCGACGGCCCGCCAGCGAACGACGAGACGGCAGACGGCGAGACGACGAGACGGCGAGGAACGACGAGCTGCGGGAGGCGGAGCGGGGAGACGGCGGACTACGGGATGAGGAGGTGGGCCAGCTGGGCGAAGCCGGTCAGAGGAGCCGGCCACAGGCCGAAGAGCACCGTCACTCCCACACACAGCGAGATGGCCACCGCCGACGTGGCCGGGACGGCAAGCGTGACCGCCGTGGCCACACCACCGGAGCCGGCACCCACCGCCACGTTCTCCTCGTGGGCCACGGCCCCGTCCATGGCCTGCTCCCCGGGGCCGGCGCTGTACATGAGCAGCACCACCCGCAGGTAGAAGAAGGCAGCGACAGCGGCGGAGACCATGGCGATCACGGCCAACGCCGTCGAGCCGGCACCCACCGCCGCCGAGATCACCTCCAGCTTGGCCAAGAAGCCGGTGGTGAAGGGGATGCCGGCCTGGGCCAGGAGCAGCACGGCCAAGGTGAGCGCCAGCCACGGGGCCCGGCGGGCCAGGCCCCGGTAGCGCTCGAGGTCGTGGCCGGCGTCGTCGGGCCCGCCCACCACGCTGATCACGGCGAAGGCGCCGATCACCATGAAGCTGTAGGTGAACAAGTAGTACAGCGCCGCCTCGACACCGCGCGAGGTGGCGGCCTGCACGCCGAGCAGCACGAAGCCGGCGTGGTTGATCGACGAGTAGGCCAACATCCGCTTGATGTCGCGCTGGACCAGGGCCACCAGGGCGCCCAGCAGCAGGGTGACGGCGGCCATGACCCACACCGCCGGCTGCCAGTCGGTGCGCAACAGCCCGAACGAGGAGATGAACACCCGTAGCAGGGCGGCGAACCCTCCGACCTTGGCCACCGCCGCCATGAAACCCGTCACCGGTGTGGGCGCCCCCTGGTAGACGTCGGGCGTCCACAGGTGGAAGGGCACGGCGGCGATCTTGAAGGCGAAGCCCACCAACAGCAGGGCCACCCCGGCCAACAGGACACCCTCGTGCAGCAGCACGTTGCGGGACAGGTAATCGGTGATCTGCGCCAGGTTGGTGGTCCCGGTGGCCCCGTACACGAGAGCGATGCCGTAGACGAAGATGGCGGACGAGAAGGCCCCGAGCACGAAGTACTTGAGTCCGGCTTCACCCGACTGCTCGCGCTTGGCGTTGAAGGCGGCCAGCACGTACAGGGCGATGGAGAGGATCTCGAGGCCGAGGAAGACCACGATGAGGTCGTTGGCCTCCGCCATCACCACGGCCCCGGCCGACGACACCAGCATCAACACCTGGAGCTCGGGGCCCCCGACCTCCTCTCGACGCAACCAGCTGTCGCTCACCAGGGCGCTGAGCGCCATCGCCGCGCTGACCAGCACCGCCACCAGAGCGCTGAAGCCGTCTTGGACCACGGCCCCGGCGACGGCCACGTGCGGCCCGTGGTCGCGCACGTCCACCCATTGCGCCAGCGATGCTCCCAGCGCCGCCAGGGCGGTGAGCACCGCCATCGTCGTGGAAGCCGAAGTGGGGAGACGACGAGGCGACAGCGCCGAGGCGCCGAGCATGGCCGCCGCCCCACCCAGGAGGATGAGCACGGGCAGGATGGACAAGTAGGCGATCCTGGGCAGAGCCAGATGCGACGTCGTGGCCAACATGGCGGCCAACGCGCTCAACGCCGTCACCTCCCCGCCGCCGAGGTGGTGCCGGTCGACACGGCCGGCGCCTGGGTACCGGTGGCCCGGTCCACCTGCTGGACCAGCCGCTGCACCGAGGGTGTGATGCGGTCGAGCACAGGCTTGGGATAGACGCCCAGGAAGATGATGACGAGCACCAGCGGCGCCACCACCGCCACCTCGCGCCAGGAGAGGTCCTTGACGGCCGCCGTCTCGGGGTCGGGCTCGTGGCGGAACACCTGCTGGTAGGCCCACAGCAGGTACAGGGCGGCCAGCACCACGCCGGCGGTGGCCACCACCGCCCACCAGCGATGGCTCACGAAGGTGCCGATGAGGACCAAGAATTCGCCCACGAAGCCGTTGAGGCCGGGCAGGCCCACGGCCGCCATCATGGCCAGGGTGAAGATGCCCGCCAAGATGGGAGCCGGACGCTGCAGCCCGCGCAGGGCGGAGGCGTTCCACGTTCCCCGGCGCTCGTAGATCCAGCCGATGACGATGAAGAGCACGGCGATGATGAGCCCGTGGTTCACCATCTGGACCACGCCGCCGGTGAGTCCCTGGGTGGTGAGGGCGAACGTGCCCAGCACCACGAAGCCCAGGTGCGACAGCGACGAGTAAGCCACCAGGCGCTTCAGGTCACGGGTGGCGCAGGCCACGATGCCCCCGTAGAGGATGCCGGCCACCCCCAGGCTGAGCAACAGCGGGGCGAGGTCGACCACCGCCCGGGGGAACAGGCTCAAGTCGAAACGGATGATGCCGTAAGTGCCCATCTTGGCCATGACGGCGGCCAGCACCACCGAGCCACTGGTGGGGGCGTCGGCATAGGCGTCGGGCGACCAGGTGTGGAAGGGGAACACGGGAGCCTTCACGGCGAAGGCGGCCGTGAAGGCCAGGAACAGCAGGATCTGCGAGGCCGTTCCCAGCCGGGTGCTCTCCAGCGCCACCAGGTCGAAGGTGAGCGTGCCCGTCTGGTGCTCGTGGACGAAGGCCACCGCCACGATCCCGACGAGGAGGAAGGCGGAGCCGAGGAAGGTGTAGAGGAAGAACTTGACGGCCGAGTAGTTGCGCCGCCCGGATCCCCACCCGGTCATGAGGAAGTAGACCGGCACCAAGGTGACCTCGAAGAACAGGAAGAACAGCACCAGGTCCAGGGCCACGAAGCTGCCCAGACAGCCGGCCTCGAGCAAGAGCAACCAGGCCACGGCCGAGCGGTTGTCCCGCAGGTCGCCGGCCAGCAGCACCAAGGGGAAGAGCAGGGCGGCCATGAGGATCAGGAACAGCGAGATGCCGTCCACCCCGAGGTACCAGGAGATCCCCAGCTGCGGTGCCCACATGTGGTCGGAGATCAGGCGGAAGCCGCCGTTGCCCGCCTGGTAGCGCACGGTGATGGTGATGGCCAGGGCCAAGGTGGCGAGGGTGGCTCCCAGGCCCACCGCCTCCACCACCCGGCGCTGAACCGAGGCCCCCAGTCGGGCGGGCACAGCGGCGACCACCACGGCGGCGACGGCCGGCAAGAGCACCAACACGGTGAGGAAGGGGAAGGCGGTGTCGTGGGTCATGATCTCGCCCTGCTCCTACGCCCACGCCCTGGTGGCCATGAACACGAGCAGCACCACGGCCCCGAGCACGATGCCCAGCGCATACTGGCGGACGAAGCCGGTCTGCACCTTGCGCACGCCGCTGCCCACCTGCCGGGCCAGGCGCCCCACCCCGTTGACCGCCCCGTCGATGATGCGGTTGTCGACGACGGTGGCCGAGAAGTCAGCCAGGGCCTGGCCCGGGCGGCCGACCACGGCGTCGTAGAGGTCGTCGAGGAAGTACGAGCGCTGCAGCACCCGGGGCTCGAGGGCGGGACGATCGGGGCGCGACCGCCACAGGGGGAACGCCACCCCCACCCCGGTCAGGGCCACCACGGCGTCCACCACGCCGAGGACCCACTCGGTGGCGCCCGAGAGATGGGCGTCGTACAGGCGGGCGCCGAACACCGGGGCCAGCCAGCCGAGCGGTGTCCAGCTGGGGTGCCAGGGCAACAGCAGCGCCCCGCCGAAGAAGGCGAGCACGGCCAGCACCACGAGCGGCACGGCCATGACCCAGGGCGCCTCGTGGGGACGACCGGTGTCACCCTGGCCGTGGCCGTGCTTGGCCAGCACCGCCCGCCACCGGTCGTCGCCCCAGAAGGCCAGGGCGCTCAACCGGGTCATGTAATAGGCGGTGAGGGCGGCGGTGAGGAGGCCCAACCCCCACAGGACCGGGAAGCGGGCCCAGGCGTTGTCGAGGATGTCGCCCTTGGCCCAGAAGCCGGCCAGCGGCGGGATCCCGGCGATGGCCAGCCAGCCGAAGATGAAGGTGGCGAAGGTGAGCGGCATCCACTTGCGCAGATTGCCCATGCGTTTCAAGTCCTGTTCGTCGTCCAGCCCGTGGATGACCGATCCGGCCCCCAGGAACAGCTCCGCCTTGAAGAAGGCGTGGGCCACCATGAGGAAGATGGCCGCTTCGTAGGCACCGGTACCGACGGCCAGGAACATGTAGCCCAGCTGGGAGACGGTGGAGTAGGCCAGCACCTTCTTGATGTCCTGCTGGGCGCAGCCGATGGTGGCGGCCACGAAAGCGGTGGCGGCGCCCACGCCGGCCACCACCCACTGGGCCGGGTGCGAGGTGGCCAAGAGGGGGTTCATCCGGCACATGAGGTACACGCCGGCCGTGACCATGGTGGCGGCGTGGATGAGGGCGGACACCGGCGTGGGCCCCTCCATGGCGTCGGCCAGCCAGGGGAACAGCGGGATCTGGGCGGACTTGCCGGCGGCGGCGGCGAACAGCAACAGGCAGATGGCGGTGCGGGCCGCCGGGTCGATGGCGGAGACGTGGGCGAAGATCCCGCTGTAGTCGAGCGTCCCGGTCTTGTCGAAGACCAGGAACATGGCGATGAGGAAGCCGACGTCGGCCAGACGGTTGTACAAGAAGGCCTTCTTGCCGGCGCTGGCGGCGGTGTCGCGGCCGAACCAGAAGGCCACCAGCCAGTACGAGCACACCCCCACGCCCTCCCAGCCCACGAAGGTGAAGAGCAGGTTGTCGCCCAGCACCAAGATGAGCATGGAGGCGACGAAGAGGTTCAGGTAGAGGAAGAACTTGGGATAGTCCTCGTCACCTTTCATGTAGCCGATCGAGTACAGGTGGATGAGCGCACTGACCCCGGTCACGAACAGGGCCATGGTCATCGACAGCGGGTCCACCAACAGGGCCACGTTCACGTGCAGGCCGCCCACGGGTAGCCAGGTGAACAGCACCTGGGTGAAGGACCGGCCCGCGGCCGGGCGCCCGAGCAACCCGGCCATGGTGATGCAGGCCAGCACGAAGGAGCCGGTGATGGTGGCGGTGGCCACCCATCCGGCCCAGGGGTCGCCCAGCCGCCGGCCGAAGAGGGCCAGGACGGCGAAGCCGGCCAGGGGCAAGAGGAACATGACGTAGGCGACGTGGATCATGGTCGTGGTTCGGTCGGTCCCGTCAGCCCTTCAGGATGTGAAGGTCGTCGGCGGTGGCATTGGCCTTGCGCCGGAAGATGGCCACCACCAGCCCCAGGCCCACCACCACCTCGGCGGCGGCCACCACCAGCACGAAGAAGACCAGGACCTGGCCGCCGATGTCGTTCAGCATGCGGGAGAAGGTGACCAAGGTGAGATTGGCGGCGTTCAACATCAGCTCGACGCACATGAGCATCACCAGCACGTTGCGCCGCACCAGCAGGCCCAGGGCGCCGACGGTGAAGAGCACGGCCGCCAGGGTGAGGAACCAATCGCCGGGGACGCTCACCGGGGGGCCTCCTCCATGTCGATGTCGAGCTCGGCGTCGAGCCGGGCGTCGGACTCCGGCGCCAGCTCAGCCGGCGCTTCTCCTCGACCGGGCGGAAGGGCGCGCCCCGCCCCCGGTCGGCGCGACAGCACCACCGCCCCCACCACGGCGATCACCAACAGGGCGGCGGTGATCTCGAAGGGGAACAGGTAGGTGGTGAAGATGGCCCGCCCCAGGGCGGCCACGTCGCCGCCCGACCGTCCGACCACGGGGGCCACCACCGTGTGGGCCCCCACCGCCCAATGTCCCTCCACGCCCAGGGCGACCAGGCCGCCGAGTCCCAAGACGGCCAGGACCACGGCCAGCGGGCGCTGGACGGGCAGCGGCTCCTCGGCCAGGTTCTCCAACCGGTCGACCCCGAGGAACATGATCACGAACAGGAACAGCACCACGATGGCGCCGGCGTAGACGATCACCTGCACGGCGGCCAGGAAGTTGGCCCCCTCCTCGATGAAGAGCACGGCCACCCCGAACAGGGTCGTCACCAGCATCAGGGCCGCGTGCACCGGGTTGCGCGCCAGCACCACCCCGAAGGCGCCACCCAGGACGAGGGCAGCCCCGACGACGAAGACGATGCCGTCCACCACGCCGACGGTGGCCGGGAGCACCGGGGTGAGAAGACCCATGGTCACGCCCCTCGGCGCCGGGACAGCAGGCGGCGCTGGAGGTCGGCTCGGTGGCGCAGGCGGGCGAGGGCTCCATTGAGACCCCGCTGCTCGGGCGTGCGCTCGTCGTCGTCGAGGTGCAGGGTCATGACCTCCCGCAGGAGCTTGACGCCGGTGGCGTCGTCGTCGCGCCGGCCGCTTTGTCCTGCTTCGGGAGCCCGCACGCCGTAACCGAGCTCGCCCGACCACTGCACCCGGCCCTCGTAGCCGGCCGCCCCCGAGGGAGACGTGGCCCGCATCCAGGCCGAGGTGTGGGCGTCGTCGCCGGGGCGCCAGTCCTCCCAGGGCAGCTGCCGGGGCCGGCCCTCGTCGTCGACCAGCAGCTCGTTCTTGGTGTAGATGGCGTCGGCCCGGTTGGTGAACGAGAACTCGAAGAGCTTGGTCTCGGTGATGGCCTCGGTGGGGCAGGCCTCCACGCACATGTCGCAGTGGATGCAACGCAGGTAGTTGATCTCGTAGACGAAGCCGTAACGCTCGCCCGGTGAGACGGGCTCGGCCGGGGCGTTGTCGGCCCCCCGCACGTAGATACAGTCGGCCGGGCAGACCCCGGCGCACAATTCGCAGCCGATGCACTTCTCCATACCGTCCTCGTAGCGGTTGAGGACGTGCCGCCCGTGCAGGCGGACGGGCTTGGGCTTCTTCTCCAAGGGGTACTGCCAGGTCACCCGGGGCTTGGTCATCTGCTCCAAGGTGACCTTGAACCCACCCAGGAAGCTGAAGTCCTCCTTGAGGCTGTTGCGCAGGTTGTCGAGGAGCCCCATCAGCCCCGAACCTCCTCTCCCAGCTCACCGCGGCGCAGCGATCCCACTTGGACCGAGCGCAGCAGGAGGACGGCGGCCACCACCAGGGCGACGATGACCCCCACCCCCCACCACCGCCCGACCAGCACGGCGGCCACCACGAGCACCCAGGCCAGCGACAGGGGGATGAGGATCTTCCAACCCAGGTCCATGAGCTGGTCGTAGCGCAGCCGGGGCAGCGCCGCTCGGAACCACACGTAGACGAACAGGAAGAGCAGCGTCTTGCCCAGGAACCACAAGATGGGCCACAGCCAACTGACGACGTGGAACCGGGGCCCGTCGGGGCCGCCCAGGAACAACGTCACGATCACGGCCGACATGGTCACGGTGTTCATGAACTCGGCCAGGAAGAACATGGCGAAGCGGATGGAGGAGTACTCGGTGTGGAACCCGCCTACGAGCTCCTGCTCGGCCTCGGTGAGGTCGAAGGGCGGACGGGTGAGCTCGGCGGTGATGGCCACCATGAAGATCAAGAAGGGCACCACACCGGTGCGGATCAGGAACCAGCTGGCCAAGAAGGTGTGGGACTGGGCGTCGACGATCCCCCGGGTGGACAGCGTCCCGCTCAGCAGCACCACCATGATCACCGTCATTCCCAGGGCGGCTTCATACGAGATCATCTGGGCCGAGGCCCGCACCGATCCGAGCAGCGGGTACTTGGACCCCGAGGACCATCCGGCCAGCATCACCCCGTAGACCGAGATCGAGGACATGGCCAGGAGCAGCAGGATGCCGACGGGGGGGTCCGCCACCTGCAGCTCGAAAGTGTGCCCCGCCACCGTCACCACCCCGCCCACCGGCACGATGGAGAAGGCCACGAAAGCGGGCACCAGTGACAGGTAGGGGGCCAGCTTGAAGACGAAGCGGTCGGCCCGCTCGGGGAGCAGGTCCTCCTTGAAGAAGAGCTTGACGCCGTCGGCCATGGTCTGGAGGATCCCGAAGGGCCCGGCCCGGTTGGGACCGATGCGGGCCTGCATGTCCGAGATGACCTTGCGCTCGAACCAGATCATGAGCATCACGGCCACGAGCAGCACGGCGAAGGCCACCAC
>JASHZK010000360.1 GCA_030042575.1 Acidimicrobiales bacterium | reverse complement strand
AGGTTGTTGGCATCAGCCAGCAGGTCCAAGGCAGCGCCGACCGAGGGGGCGCCGTTGTCGAGCATCGACACATAGCGGCGGGCCACGAATCCGGTGTCCTCCCATTGGGGAACGTCCTCGGCTCCGGGAAGGGTGTCGGTGAGGGGCAGGTGGTGGTAGCGAACCTCGCCGGCGGGGAAGCGACCCCGGGTCTCGATCTCGAGGGCGGTGCGTAGGTCGATCACGTTGCGCACCTCTAGCTGGGCCAGGACGTTCATGTCGGCCTCGGAGAGCTGGGTCAGGCCGTCTGCCCGGAAAAGGAGCCGCCACCGAGTACGTCGTCCGTCAGAGGTCGGATATCCGCCCAGGTCACGGAAGTTGCAGCAGGTCTCCAGCTCGACGTGGCGATTGGGATCGGTTCTGGACACAGAGCGGCACCATAGGCCACCCGCCGAAGCCTTCACGTCAGCAAGCGCTGCATCTCCTGGCGGTACTCGGGAAAGTACCGCTCGATCACCTCCAAGCCGAAACAGTGGAGGATCGACGAAGCCGGCTCTCGCTCGAGCAGAAAAGCGAAGGAGAGCTCTACCAACTTCGCCGGATCAGTGCGGGGGTGCCCCAGCTCGCCAGCCAGGCCGGCGGGTACGGTGACCACGTGATGGGTGGCGCTCGGGCCGCGACCCACTTCGACCTCGAAGGTGCCGTCCGTTCCCTGCTTCACCTTGACCGGGCTGCCCACCTCGCACCTGCTGTTCCTCCGGCCTCCAGGGTCGATCCCAGGCCCGCCTGCCCATCATCGCGCCCCCTGCCGGCGGGACCGGGCCCACAAAGAGACGACGACTGCTGGCCCCACAGGTTTATCCCCAACATTTCCCCCCTTGTCGTCCCCAGGTCCAACTTGTCAGGCTCACCACTTGGGTCACGTCGACAACCAACCCCGGGTCGATGCGGACTCAAGCCCGACCGGTGGAAAGCACGTGTTCGAGGGGGAGGCTCGAAGGGACCGGGCAAGGGCAACGGAACCGCTGCGGACCCGGCGACGAACGCTCGGGGCTCGACAGCAGGTGGAGTCGGCTCCCCCCTGCGACCTAACCCTCCGCCCAGGATCGCAGGGGGGTGGCGGCTCTGAGGTGATGGAAGTCTGAGCCTCGGCCACGGACCGTGGCGTTGGGCAGCTCACAGGTGCCGTGCCAGTCGCGCCACCACCCAGACGACGAGGACGACCACCGGTACCGCCGTCAGCATCCATCGTTGCAACCGGCTCTTGGACCTTTGGCGGCTGGTCATCCCGGCGGCGAATTGGCTCAGACCAACCACCCGGCCCGACCGCCAGCCCGAATGCAGAAGCCGTCGACCGGCCTGGCCACGGATGGGGGCCAGGCGTTGGCTGGCGGCGCGGCGCTCGCGGGTCTTGGTGCGACGGGAGCGAGACGAGCCCATGCAACCAGCTTTACATCATCCCGATTGCCGGTCCGACGAGCCCAGCCTCAGGTGGGCTCCTACTCCTCGTCCATCTTCGGCGTCCTCGTCCCAGACGCCCAACGTCTCGCTGACGACCCACTCAGGCCGGTCAGCGCTGTCTGGCCTGGGTAGCGTCAAGACAGGGCGGCGCCCAGTGTCCGCATCAGTGTCCTGACCATCGACTTCGACAGGGCCACGGCACCAGCTGGGGCGGTGATGGTCACCGGCTGGTCGACGTCGGTCAGATCCACCGTGAGGCTCACGTTGCTGAGCCCGAGATGACTGCTGAGACCGGTGGCGTCGGCTGACAGCTGGACCAACTGGTTTGACGACGAGTTCGCCCAGATGTCGATGGTCACGGAGGCGGTAGCCATCTGGGAGACGATCTTGGAGTCGATGCGTCGGATCACTTTGACCAAGGGGACGAGACGCTTGGCCTGGATCGTCACCTGTGTCTCGTTGACCGGCACACCGCCGATGGTGGACGTACCTTTCGAGGTCGCTGTTCCTCCGCGGGCCTCGAGGGCGTTGACGAGCGACGAAGCGTTCCCACACCAATCGGCGAGTGAGAGACCGATGGTGTCGACGGCGTGATCGACACTAGAGGGCAACGGGAACGATACCCAGGAGGCACCACCCACGAAGCTGCTCAACGAGGATGGAACGGCCAGATACAAGGTGCCCTTGATGAGGACGACCTGTTCTGTCGTTCCGGCCAGGGCGGCGACGGGAAACGACGAGGGGACGACGACGGAGGCCGTTGCCGCAGCGGCGCTGAAACTGATCTGGCCGCTGACCGGTACCGTCGTGGTGGCTCCGCCCGTAGTGGCGAAGGAGAGGCTCAGGTCGTAGGCGGTCGAAGAGCACGAAGTCACCGCGTGGGTGGTCGAAAGACGTGGCTTGGGGCTCGCCCCGGATGTGGCATACCAGATACCCGATCCGGCCATGACACCTACGAGCACGACGGCGCTTGCCCGAGTGATCCGTCCCATGGCACCCCCCTGTGCGGCGCTACACCCGTTGACTGTACCTGGCCTCGAGTGATCGCTGTCGCCAGGGGCAACGTCAATTGCCGCTCAACTCCGGCTGTCCGTCGTTGATTCAGTGGCCGATGTCCCAGGTCGATCCCCTGGAGGTGGCGAGGAACCGTCAGTTTTGGGCATTTACCAACGGTGGTGCCCCCCATACCCTGAGTAGTGCGGGCAAAGGGGGGACAGCATCATGGACACAGGGACCAGAGACCTGCGCTTGGTACGGGACGCCATCACGGCACTGATTCGAGGAAAGTGCCAGTCCAGCCCGAGGGCATGGTCGGATGTCGAAGCAATCCGTTACCGGAACCTCTGTGAGCTGGAGCAGATATTGGTAGCGGCTGAGAGTCTGGAGGCTGCCGCTTCATGACAGGCACGTAGGGATCGCGGCCCGCCAGGTCCACGAAGACGCCCGGGGCAGCTCAGTGGTGTTCCTCGGGCTCCGGCCACCCCGCCGGACCGTACTGTCAACCGGTCAAGCAATCTCCCAGGAAGTTCTCCAGCCGCGGCCACCAGTGCCCGAGCACCGTGGGCATTCCGATGCAGCCGTGAGGGGCGTCAGGGTAGACGAGCAGCTCGGCCTCGTTGCCGGCCCGCGCCCAGCGCTCGGCGAAGAACAGAGTGTCGTCTACGAGATGATCGGCCGTTCCCACGGTAAAGAGCGCTCGAGGCAGACCGGAGAGATCGGCGTACATCGGTGACACTTCGGGCGCCCGGCGCTGGTCGGTTGTCCAACCGGGCACGAACCATTCGACGAAGGTAGCCATCCGCTCGGGGCTGAGGATGTCCGTGCCAGGGGTGAGCCCTATGCCTATGCCGCTTGGAGTGGCGCTGAGGTCGTAAGCCCCGAAGACGAGGTTGGCTCCGTAGAAACGGTTGGCGACGGCGTGGCGATCTCTCAACCGGAGCAGGGTCAACGCCGAGAGGTGAGCCCCAGCCGACTCCCCACCGACAAGGAGCCGGTCGGTGCCGTACTCATCGGCGGCGTGGTCAACGAGCCACAAGGCGGCGGCCTCACAGTCGTCGGGGCCGGCGGGGAACGGGTGCTCGGGAGCCAACCGGTAGTCGACGCTCACGATCGCCAGCTGCAAGTGATCGCACAGGGACTCGTGCAACAGGTCGGTGAGAGCCGGCCTGCCGGTCACCCAGCCTCCTCCGTGAAAGTGGAGCATCACCCCCTTCGGGTGACGGGGCCGGAACTCGCGAACGGTGAGAGGACCAGTCGGCCCTTCGATGATCCGGTCGACCGCCTGGTCCGAGCGAAGGATCATCGCTGCCTCCGCCTTGCGCATGGCTGTGGCTCGATCCTGAGGCGTTCCCGCCCCCGGGTCTCCGTCGGGGAACTGGCGGATGAAGTCCTGGGCCTCGGTCCTGATCTTGTCCCGAGCCCCCTCTACCTCGTCCCACAGTGCCATTCGCATCGTCCAGCACCTCCGGCTCACCGCCGCGAAAGAAAAAGGGATCCCTCTGCGCTGTCCCTGGGAGGGAGACGGACAGGGTTTCCGACGGTGCGAGCCATTGTAGGGCTGGCCTCGACGCCAAAGTCAGGGCTGCGGGCGAGACCGGAGCACCTTCAAGGCGACGGATCAGCCGCCAGCGTGGAGCAGGTCCGGCTCGTCGGCCACCCTCGCGTCCCCGCGAGGGGGAACCAGGAGTTCCACCCCTAGAGGTCGATCTGCCGGTGGGCGGCGTAGAGGCCCAGCAGGGCGACGAGAATCGCCACCAGCATGACGATGATGACCATGAACAGGTTGTCGGCTCGGTTTGGCCTGGCCTTGAAGAGGGGGCCGGATGAGCCCTGAGCGAACCTCACTTGGCGGGACCCCGGAGGACGCCTTGGCGACAGCGGGTGGTCAAAACCCCCTGTCGCTCCCCGGCCATTGTCTCGTGCCCCGTGGCGGGCCTGCCTCGCTCGAAGATGCCCCGCCAAAGCCCCCCTTTGTCGTCGCGGTCGGGGTCAGCACCCCGCCCGATCACCTAGGACGGAGACGGTGGTGCGCCGAGCTGGACGGTCACCTCCCGCACCGAAGCCGGCACGGTGACCGTACCGGTCGATTCGTCGATCATTCCGCTCGACACAGACGTGATGTGGTCGACGAAGGCGGGAAGTTCGAAGAGCACCGGACCCGGTGGACTGCCGGAGGTGATCTGAAGGGTCACCTCCTGTCCCAGGGAGTGGATCCTGAGCCCCAATCGGCGGCCATCGATGGTCGGGAAGTTGTCGACCGACACGTCGTCACCGGTGCTCAGCCACTGGGTGGGGATGCCCCGGCCCACGATCACCGCTCCGTCTGATTGTTGCGCCACCAGGGAGTCGAGCAGGACCTTGTTCGCTTCGGCCATACCCCATGCGTGGGGGGACGAGCCCTGGCCACCGGCCGGGTGCGACCCGAGCCACGGCGACGCCGGGTCAGGAGGAAGTGAGCTCTCCCACCACGAGTACGGTCCGCTTTGGTCCTGCTGGACCATGAACTCGTAACTCAGGATTCCTTGATCGCGGTCGTCTTCGCCGGCCAAGGCCCAGCTCCCGTACCCGGCGTTGTACCCGGTCGAGTAGTAGTCCGACGGATAACCGCCGAAGGTATTGGCCGGCAGTTTGCCCCGAAGCCGGCTGAATCCATACTGGTAGGTCGAGTCGATGAGGGAGATGCCTGGACCGCTTACGGCGGCACCGAAGAGCTGGCCGTCCCATGCCCACTTGCCGAACTGCAGGGTCGCTGCCCAGTTGGCGTCGAGAGGATTGGCGCAGCGATTGGCGCTGTCGGGCTCGACCATCGAACACGGCAGGTAATCGAGGCCGTAGCGCTCGATGGTGGCGTCGAGAGTGGAGTTGGTGGCGTTGAGCAGCGAGTCGTACTGTTCCGTCGCCCATTGGACCTGGGATTCACTGCCGAGCCGAGAGGCGATGTAGCGGTAGGCGACGAGACCCATCAGCGCCTCGAAGTCGTCCACCGTCCAGTAGCCGGTGGCGTCGATGTCGTCGGTCATCTCCATGATTCCGCCTGGGCCGGTCCGATCGGCGGCGATGTCGTGGGCGGTCTGTTCGATGCTCGGCTGGCTGAAGCCCTCCGGTCCGCCTCTGGCGAAGTTCTCCCTGACGAAGTCGAGGTCGCCGGTCTTCATGAGGTAGATGGCCCACGGCCATGCGTAAGTCCACGTCCCGTCGGGGTACAGCCCCCCTTCGGACCCGATGACGCTTCTGGCCTCGAGCAGCAGTGCATGCGCGTCTTCGTAGTAGCCTTGAGTGAAGAGGTTGGCCAGGACCCCGATCACGTCGTGGTTGTAGGCACTTTCGTAACCGTTGACTCCTGTGTCGAGCTGATTCCCACTCCGGGCGATCTGGGTGTAGATGAACCCACTCTTATAGGCGTTGACCAGCGAGTCGTCGGGTAGGTCGAGCGAGGCGATACCGGCCAGCTGTCCGTTCCAGAACCTGGTCATGTGGAGGAGATGCTCCTGGAAGCCCCCTGCGGCCACGAGGGCTCGCCCGCTGGGCCAGGGATATTGGTGCCCGAAGCGATCAACGGCCACCACGTAGTCGTGCTTCACCGTCGCGTGCGCCGGCACCAGGTTGGGGGCCGGGTGGAGGGGGTCAAGCCGCCCGAGGGTTCGGGGTTGGCGTAGATGGCACGGTTGCTCGGGTTGGTCACGGCGACTTGGCTGTACACGGCGACGAAGGCGTCGCCACCAATGACGTCCTTATCGGCGAACTCGGTGATCACCACCCTGGCTACCCCGCTGGAGAACGTCGTGATCTGGGCGGGCAGGTAGCCGTCGAGATCGCTCCAGGTCGTCGGGGAACCGTCGTAGATCCCGAAGCCAAAGTTGCGATCGATGCCGTCTTGCACGAAGAACGTGCCCCCCAGACAGGTCACCACGCCCTGGTTGTTCCCCAGCCAACCGATGGCTGAGGCGGTGCCGTAGGCCCCGGTGTACGCCTCGGTCTGTGTGTCGTACCGGCAGGCAAACTGCTTGGCTGGCCCCCGTCCGGTCGTCACCACCGCCGACGGTCCCCCGCAACCGACGAGCATCGTCCCCAAGACGAAAGCCGTGCTCACCCATCTCGCCAGAGTGCGACAGGTCACCTGGCGATTCTCCCAGGCCGACCGGCCTGCCCTTGGCATCTGTATCGCTCGACGAGGGCGCATCGACCTATTCTGGGATCGTCGTCGAGCCGAGGAAGGTGGTAGCAAGACCCTCGTGACCGATGGACCTCCGCCAGATCCCAGGCTCCAGGCCAGTTCCGGTAGGCCCCCCCACGATTTCGAGGCCAGCTACGCGACCGGCACCCCGCCACCGTGGGACATCGGAGGACCCCAGCCCGCCTTCGCCTACCTGGCCCGGGCCGGGGGCCTCGTGGGGAAGGTGTTGGATGTCGGCTGCGGCACCGGTGAGCACGCCCTGCTCGCCGCCTCACTCGGGCACGAAGCGGTCGGCTTGGACATCGCTCCCAATGCCATCGAGTTGGCCCGGGGCAAGTCCTCCGAGCGAGGCCTGGACGTTCGCTTCCTGGTGTGGGACGCCCTGGAGCTGGAAGCACTGGGGGAGCAGTTCGACACCGTGCTCGACTGCGGTCTCTTCCACGTGCTCGACGATGCTGAACGAGCCCGTTTCGTGCAAAGCCTGAGTGCGGCGGTTCCCCGAGGTGGCTATTACCACATGCTGTGCTTCAGCGATCGTCAACCGGGCGACTGGGGGCCGCGCCGGGTCACTGAGAGAGAGATCCGGGAGGGTCTCGCCGAGGGGTGGGTGGTCGACTCGATCGAGGCGACGGAGATCGTCACCAATATCGGCCCGACCGGCGCACAGGCCTGGCAGGTGGCAGCCACTCGGACGTGAGCTTCACATTCGCGGGTCAGGACCCGAGAACCCGGGGACGTAGCTCAGCTGGAAGAGCACCCGCTCTGCTCGGTGGGAAGTGGGTTGGCCTGGGGGACGGACGGGGGAGCCCTTTTCCCCCCCAGGCCAACCCGAAGGGGCACCTTTGAACAGTAACGACCTGGTGCCCAGCCATGGCTACGGGGAGATGAATGGTTCGTTAACGAGCTGTTTCGCCGAAACTCGACTTCGCACCGCCATGGGTTTCCTTCAGAGCTCGTCCACGCCTGGGGTTCGTCGCTATCGATCGACTTCAGGGGGGGCCGAAAGGTGCCGATAGAGGGCCGAGGGAGAGGGGGAGGCAATGATCCGCTATCAGGACTTGAGCGCTGACACCCTGACCGCCGATGAGAGGGTCATCGACGACGAGCACATCGCAGAAGGCCAGGATCATGAGGATGCGATGCTATCGGCCGATCTCGTTCGCTATAAGACGAGAACCTATGTGCAGATCACACCTCAGATGGTTCGGCAGCGCGAATCGGAGATCGAGGCCCTGGCGAAGGAGCCAAAGCGATGGCTAAACGCCGGGCGAGACCTTACGTCAGCTGTCTTGCCTCCATTTAGTGATTTCTGTGACGCAGTGCAATCGCTGTGGGATGACCGTGCCAACAACGTGCAGGGCGATATCGGCGGGTTCGGTGTTGACTCGCCATCGATCAGAGAACTCCAGGTCATTGCGCGAAAGGTGTGGGGTCATCGCTTCTACAAACAGGTGTGGGGCTGCTTCTGAACGCCGATGTCTCAGAGCAGGCGGCGCATTTCGTTCCGAGCGGGAGAGAGGGCGCCTCCTTCGAAACTGGGTCGCCGGGCGCGCCCTGGTTGGTACGGGCCGACCCCAGACGGCTCAGCTTTGCTCGAATTCCGTTCGGATCTGGCGGGCCGCTTGCTCGGCTTCGTCCTGCGAAGCCGAGAGCGGCGGTTGTTGCGCCAGATAGTCCACACCGCGTAGATCCCCAACCTCTCTCTTGGGCACGAGCCAGAGGTGGAAATGACCAACCCGCTCCATCAAGGCCAGGTAGTAGACCCGCTCCACCCCGGTGACCGCCTTGATCGACGGCACCAGGCGGTGGAGGATCGAACCGAGGTCAGCACTCTCGGTCTGCTCCATGTCGCCAAAATCGAGCAGGTGCCGGCGAGACTCGACGATGACCGTTCCGGC
>JASHZK010000359.1 GCA_030042575.1 Acidimicrobiales bacterium | reverse complement strand
CCCCCTTGCTGCTGACCAGCACGATAGGGACCTCCACCCACGCCCAGCAACAGCTCAGGTCCTCGGGCTTCGAGGGCGGTGTCGGCGATCCACGCGCCTGGGCCGGGCGCGGCGGGGAGGAGAGGTATCGGCGGACTGTTGACCTCGGGGTTTGCGCGGACCGGGGAGTCACCCGGCTGCGCCGACCGGCGCCGGCGACCGCGACTAGCTGGGACGGGGTCGACCACGCGAACGGTCGGTGCCCTGTCCGGATCCGCCCCCGGCCCCCTCGACGGAGCCCTGCGCCGAGCCCGGCGCGCTCCCAGCGCCCCGGGGCCGGTTCGACCCGCCCGGCGGATAGGTCGGCCGGGAGCCGGGCGGGGTGGTGGTGGTGACCGCGGTGCGACCGCCAGGCGGTGTGCCCCGTCCCCCGCCGGGCGACCCGCCTCTCGCTCGGGCCGGGTTGCCTGGCGTCGGCGTCGGGGCGACGGAACCGCTCGACGTGCAACCCTGCGCCTGGCGGCGCTGGTTGGAGGGGGGCGCGGACATGCCCGAGGGGGCCGCCAGGTCGCGGCACGCTCGGGCGTAGACACGCTCGGACGAGCGCACCGAGGGAAGCTCGTTCGGTTCCAGGCCGCGCAGGGCGCTGCCCAGGGCACGGGTGTCGCGAACGGTGGTGGCCCGGCTGGCCCCCGAGGCGGGAGCGAGGTCGGACCGCACCGTCTGGGCGGCACTTTGGACCTGGACCACCGCAGGTGGCGTGACCGGCAGCCCGAGGTCGTAGGCCAGGGCTCGCACTGGTTCGGGCACGGGGGCACCCAGGGCAAAAGCAGTGCCCCCGGCCACCACCACGGCTCCCACCGTCGCTCCGGCCACCCCCAGCCGGGCGCGCCAGCCGCTCAGCAGGGGTCGCCGGCCGGACAGCCTCGGCCCCGGACGACGCGAGGGGAGGCTCCTGCCGGCCAGGAGGAGCCGCACGTCGTGCACGGCGGCGGGGGGTGGCTGCAGCGCTCCGGGGGCCATGACGTTGTGCAAGCGCGCCAGGAGCTCCTCGTCCGACGGTGAAGGCGTTCGCCGATCAGCCATCGTCGTTCTCCAACAACTCACGCAGCCGTGCCAGCGCCCGCGACTGCGCCGTGCGCACCGCTCCCGGCCGTCTCCCGAGGACGGCGGCCACCTGCTCGGCGCTCAAGCCGGCCACCACCCGCAGCTCGAGCAGCTCACGGTCGTCGGCGCTCAGGGCTCCGAAGGCACGACGCACCTGCTCGTGCTCCTCGGACACGACCAGGGCCTCGTGGGGCTCGCCCGAAGCTTGGGGATCGGGCGCCGTCGCCACCGGCCGGCGCTTGACCCGCGTGCGGTGGCGGTGGTGGTCGGCGGAGACGTGGCGGGCGATGCCGAACAGCCAGCCCTCGAATCCGGCGGGGCCGACCCGGTAGCGATCGAGGCCGGCGACGGCTCTGGTCATGGTCTCGTGCACGGCGTCCTCGGCGTCCAGAGGGCCGAGTCGGCGGGCGAGATAGGCCCGCAGCCGCGGATAGACGCGCCGGTAGAGGACTTCCCATGCGTCCTCGTCGCCCGCTCGGGCGGCGGTGACGAGGTCGGTCTCATCCGGATCCATACCACCGTCCAGTACATCGCCGTAGTTGCTCCGTTGTCACAGGGCAGTTTTCCCGTGGGCCGGTTGCCTCGTGGCTCCTCACCGTCGGGCCTGAAGACAGTCCTGTAACAGCGGACCCACGAGGGCGATGTACCCCGGTGGAGGAACGGAAAAGGGAGCTTGCCATGCCGCGTACGACTCGTCGATGGAATCCGGCCAGATGCCTGGCCGCCGCATCGCTCAGCCTCGGACTGGCCGCCGGACTGGTCGGGGCAACGGCCGCCGCGGCTGCTGCCCAACCACGGGCCGCGGGCTTCCAGGGTGGTCCCTCGTACTCCGGACCCTTCAACTGGCGCGGTTGGCACGCAACGGTCAAGGGGACGGTGGCAGCCACACCGGCACCGACGAGCAGCGGCTTCACCCTCGACGTGCCGGGCTGCAACACCCCGCAGGCCATCACGACCAACGGATCGACGACCTACAGCGAACCGGGCACCGGTGTCACGCCAGCGGGAGTCGTGGCCGGCGAGCACGTGATCGTCCAACTGGTTTGGGGAGCCTCCACCCTCACTGCTGCCAATGTCACCATTCTCCTCGCCCAGATCTCGGGCACCGTGGATTCGGCCACGTCGACGTACCTGCTCGTCACCGACCAGCAGGGCTTCCAGCGCACCATCGACCTCGACGTCAACGGCACCACGGTCTACTTCCCCACCGGAGCCACGGTGGCCACCGGTGACCTCGTGAACGCCTTCGGCACCGTGGACGCCGACCACGTGGCGCTGGACGCCGTCGCCATCCACGTGCAGAGCCCTCCCACGCCGCCCACCACGCCGCCACCGTCCGGCAACTTCGTTACCGGCCTGGTCGGTTCGGTCACCCCGGGGACCAGCTTCGTGCTCGAGGAGCGGGACGGGACGACGGAGACGATCGCCACGCCCACCACCACCAAGTACTTTGAATTCGGCGCCCCCACGCCCCCCACCGGCGTGGTCAGCGGTGAGCACGTGTTCGTGACGCTCGTACCCGGTGCGTCGACGCCCACGGCCAGAACCGTCTTCATCATGCTCACCCAGCTCAACGGCACCGTGGTGTCCGTCGGCTCGACCTCCTTCGTCCTCCAGGACAGCCAGGGGTTCTGGTGGACCGTCGACGTCGGGCCGGGGACGACCTACTCGCCGAGCGGCACCACGTTGGCCGGCCTGACCGGTGACGACGTCGTGGCTTCCGGCACCGTCGATCCGGATCTCACCGACCTCGACGCCCAGTTCGTCTACGTGTTGCCCACGTCGGCCACCACCTGGTTCAACTCCCGACCGTGGAGCGGAGTCCCCTCGGGCTGCCCGGTGTCCCCCCCGGCCACGCGCAGCCTCCGCCCCGCCGGCTACCTCCACGGCATCGGCAACAGCGACCCCCACGGCGCCGGGACTTCGATCTCGGCCGGCATCCGCTCGTCCAGCCAGCGCCCGGGCTCGACGAGCAGCGGGACCCGCGGTGAATCGGCTACGACGACCGCCACGTCCTCCGGTGCCGAGCACGGATATTCCGACCCGGGGTCGATCGGTACGGGCAACGGCGATCCGAGGTCCTTCCCGGCGTCGCCGGGCGCAGCGGGGAACGGCGGTGCGCCTGCGGGACGCGACGGAGGCACCGGTGGTGGCGGTGGCGCTGGTCGTGGTGCCCGAAGCGGTGGCCCAGGTGGTGGCGGCGGCTCAGGTGGTGCCGGTTTCGGCAGCCACTAGGGCGACAGGTGCCAGCGAGGCGCTAGGCACCGACCGGAGTGGGCTGCCGGGGCTCGAGCCCGGCAGCCCGGTACACGGAGTCGATCACCGACATGTTCGCCACCGCGTCGTCGAGGCCGGTGATCGGGGCCACCCCGCGTAGCACGGCGTTGGCGAAAGCCTCCATCTGGAACTCGTAGGTGGGCCTGCGCACGGCGTGCTCCACGGTGCGCCGCTTGGTGCGGAGCACCAACCGGTGGTACGCGTGCGGAGCGACAGGGTTGAGCACCCGCAACTGGCCGGCGTCGCCCCGCACGGTGAAGCCGATGTGGATGACGTGAGCCGACCACATCGAGGTGGTGATCTTCCCCGTGAGTTCGCCGCCGAAGTCGAGGTCGGCCTCCATGAGACGGTCGACCCCGGGCGAGTGCAGCCAGGCTCGAGCCGAGGTGACCCTGGGCTCGGTGCCGGACAGATGGCGCGCCATGTGGATGGCGTAACAGCCGGCGTCCATGGTCGAGCCACCGGCCAGGTCCAACTGCCACCGGATGTCCTTGAACCGCGGCAGTGGGAAGCACATCCAGGTCTCGATCCGGCGTAGCCCGCCGATAGCGCCCTCCGACAACAGGTCCAGGGCGCGGGTGAACAGGGGGTGGTAGCGGTAGTGGAAAGCCTCCATCACCACCTGTCGCGGTGCGGCCCGGGCTGCGGTGTAGATCTCGGTGGTCGCCGTATCATTAAAAAAAAAAGGCTTCTCGCACAACACGTGTTTCCCGGCGGCCAAGGCCGCCTTCGTCCAGTAACCGTGAAGGCCGTTGGGCGAGGGGATGTACACGGCGTCGATCTCGGGATCCTCGACCAGCGTGCGGTAGTCGGACAGCACCCGGGGAATGCCGTGCTTGGTGGCGAACGCCCGTGCCCGTGGCTGATCTCGGGCCGCCACGGCGGTGACGGCGACCTCGGTGACCGAGCGAGCCGGGTTGATGACGGCGGCAGGGGCGATGCGAGCGGCCCCCAGGACGCCCATGCGGATGGCGGGCATGGTGCAGCCTTATAGACGACGAGAGCCGGTGCCGGCCAATGGAGCAGGGCGGTGGCGAGCCGAACCGGGAAGCTGTCGCCGTCAGGCGGCGGCCAACAGACCGGTATCGGCCAAAGCCTCGGCCACGAAGCGGCGGACTGATCCCGACCAGTAGAAGCCGACGTGGCCGCCCTCGTACGTGGCCAATCGGGGCCGGCCCCAGTGGAGCCACAGACGACGGGCCTGTCCGAAAGTGGCCATGCGATCACCCAGCCCACCGAAGACGAACCTCCCTTCGAGCGGGACCCGGCAGCGCAGCGACAGAGGCGACACCACCCGATGGACATCGTCGGCCAGCGAGCCCAGCACACCGTGGGCTTCCGCCCGCCGGGCTATGGAGGGCAGGCTGTGGCGTCGGAACAGATCGGGGAGGTCGACGACCGGGATCCCGGCGATGACGCAGGCCAGGTCGTCCTCCAGGGCGGCGGCCAGGGAGACTACGTGGCCGCCCAGGGAGTGGCCGAAGAGGCCGACGGTGGCGGCACCCTCGTCCCTCCGCAACAAGGCGACCACCCGCCGTACGTCCCAGACGGCCTGGGCCAGCCCGTGCATGGAGTCGACCAGGTTGATCGACATGAACCCCTCCCCCGGGGCACGTCCACCGGCGCGCCGGCCGTGCATGGGCAGCACGACCACGGCGACGTTGAGGCCCTGGTGCACCAGCTGCGCGGCGCGAAAGGCGTTCAGATCGAGCAGGGGGTTCGATCCCATGCCGAAGCCGTGCACGCACACCAGCCAACACTGCGTGTCGGCCCGGGCCCGTGCGATCCAGGCGTGGGCCGTGCGGTTGGCGGTGAAGGAGAGCCAGCGGTCGCGTCCGGGCTCGTCGGGACCCGGTTCCCAGCCGCTGGGAAAGGCCAGATGCTCGTAGCGCATGCCGGGCACCTGGCCGTGGCGGTGCACGACCAGATCCGGGGCTGTGGGCGCGCCGTGGTAAGAGGCGGGATCGGCCAGACAGCCAGCGGCGGCGAGCACGTCGCGGGTGGCGGCCAGATCGGCGGCGGCCCGGGGGTAGTCGGCGTCCCCGGGCAGAAGGCGCGGGTGGCGGAAGGCGGCGATCATGACTTCGTCCAGGAGGACCTGAGCGGCCAGTGCCGGTGTGGCCCGCACCGGCACGATGGCATCGTCGAGTTGGGCGCCGGCGCTGCGAGCGGCGGCGCGCGACAGAAAAGCGGCAGTGCGAGGGGCGGCCTGCAGGATTCCCAGAGCCCGTGGGTCGGCCGCCACCTGCCGAGCCCTCCGCCAAACCGTGTTGAGGGGACCCGGGACCCACGGAACGCCGCCGACATTCACCACCAGCGATCCTACGAGTGGTTCGGGACCTCGGGGCGAACCTCGCCGGGGCGTCGTAGGGTGGGACCGGCGATGACGGACCTGGCTGTGGGCACGCCGGTGTGTGTGTGGGACTACTACCGACAGGGCTGGAGCGAGGGCTTCGTGGTGGACGAGGCGCTCCCGGTGGGTGTCCGTGTCCGGCGCCTGTCCGACGGGCAGGTCGTCGACCGCGTCTTCAGTGGCGAGGAGATCATGGTGGACCGTCGCCGCCAGCAGGTTCCCGGCTTCGACGGTACCGGTCGTGACCGCCGCCAGCAGGGTGCGCCGGTCCCTCCAGACCCAGGGCCAGGTGGGTGAGCGATGAGCGGGGCGGGGACTGCGCCTCCACCTCGGCTGCGGTCACCGGGTGGACGGACGACCGCTCGGAGATGGGCCCGCCTCCACGGCTAAGCCTGCTCGGCCGCTTCGAGGAGGGCGCGCCAGTGCCGTAAACGCTGTCGCCGTTCGGCCACGAAGCGCTCGATGGCGCCGACGATGTGGTCGGTGTCGAGATGCGCCTCCTCGACGACCTCCTCGAGCGTGCCGCCGGTGCGCCAGCGGTCGTCGAAGTCGGCAGAGAGGGAGTACTCCCGAACCAGAGGTCCCGAGGCCCAGTGCCGCATCAAGGCGAAGGCGCCATTGGTGATGACCATGGAGTCGAAGGCGTCGGCGGCCGAGACCACCGAAGACCGGTAGGCGGCGTCCTGGGCGGCGAAGAGCTGAGGGCTTATGGCGGCCACCACCTTGACGTTGAGACCGAGGCGCTCGAGCTCGGGCAGGGCCTCCACCAGGTTGGCGCTCGGGAGCGTGCCCCGCAGGAATACCGTGCCGCCCCGGGGCCGGTCGTCGCTCCAGGGTCGCACCACATAGGCCCCGCGAGCGGCGGCGAAATGTGAAGGCAGGCCGAGAGCGGCCCGATCGGGGATCTCGATGGCCGGCCGAGTGAGGTGGAGGGCCACGATGGGGGCGGCACGGGCGAAGGCGGCCCCCAGGACCACGGGGACCTCGTTGTGCTCCCAGGGGTGCAGGTCGATGACCGACCCCTCGGGGAACAGCTGCGTCACCCCGGGTGCGAACACGCCGAAGTGGGTGCGCGAGTCGTCGGCCGTCTCCGGTCCGGAGTGGCCGGCCACCCACAACACCCTCCCGGTGCGCAGCTCGCAGTCCTGGGTCAGTTGGCTGAACAGGCGCATGGGCCCGTACTTCAAATAGGAGAAGGACCCGTAGGTCGAGCATGCCCCCCAGAAGCCGTCGAAGTCCTCGAAGGGGTCCTCGGCCAAGTTGACACTGGCCATGCCGGTGATCAATCCGGAATTGGCGAACTCGGTGATCTCCGTGGGAAGAAGCGCACCGCTGGGGTTGGTGTCGCGGTCGTACCAGCCGAAGCCCTCGGCGTCGCCGAAGCCCTTGGCGAAACCCGAGACGTTGGTGGAGTCGGCCAGATCGGCCGAGCAGGCCACGAAGAGCGGGCGACCGTAGTCGGCCTTGCCCAGCGAGTTGACGTACGAACCCCATGTGGCCAGCGCCTGGCGGTTGGCAGCCTTCTCCCCCGGCGCCTTCCACATCCCGGCCGGATAGCGCTCGAAATCGAAGAAACGACGGTCGGCGAACACGGTGGACGAGCCCTGTCGGAGATGCATTCCCCCCAGGGCGTCGGGCACGCCCCCGGCCAGGGACACCAGCCGGTCCGACAGCCAGTCGACCAGCTCGTCGTCGCGGCGGAGCACGCTCAGGGCGATCTGCAGGTTGACTGCTTCCTGAGCCCGTAGGGCGTCGGCGTCGGTGGGTGGCGGGTCCTCCATGCCCTCGTACTCGACGCCGTAGCGGGCCATGAACTGCCGGCGCACAGCCCAGAACTCGGGAGCGTGCATGGGCCAGGGGGTGCCGTGGCTCGAGGCGTCGTACTTGCCGTAACCACGGCCTTTGCGCGTCTTGAACCAGGCCACGCTGGGCCGATGCGAGGGGTTGTCGCCGCACGCCGCCTCCAGCACCGCTTCGGTGACCGGGCCCCACTCCATGCCTCGGTGGGTACCGCTCACCCGCCATCCGTAGGGGGCGAACCAGTCCGCCGGGGTCCCGTTGACCACGCTCGAAGCAGGTCGAGGGTCGATGCCGAAGTCGTTCCAGTCGATCAGGAACACCAGGTCGGAGAGGCCGAGGCCCCAGGCGGTGTTCTTGGTCTCGTGGGCGGCTCCGGGGGTGAGACCGCCTTCGCCCTCCACGACGAACACCTTCACACCGGTCGCCCCGGCCAGCTTCAGGGCGAGCGCTTCTCCGGCGGCAGGAGCCACGCCGTGGCCCGATGGCCCGGTGTTGTACTTGAGGAACAACGTCTTGCCGCCCATCTCGGCGTGGCCGGGAAGCCCGCCGCGGTGTCGGAAGCCGAGCAGGTCCTCCCAGGTGAGGGCGAAGCGGGCCTGGCAGGGAAAAGCGAAGCGTTCCTCGCCGGTGCGCTCATGGCGGACCCGCAAGGCTTCGTTCAGCACGGCCAGCGTCGAGTAGACGAGTGGGGCGGTGTGTCCGGCGGCCAGCACGAACCGGTCGGCGAAGCGCAACCACGGACGTCGGATGTCCCAGCGCATGGCCCCTGACAACAGCAGGGCCAGGAACAGGTGGACCTTGGACCGCGACCCTCCGGGATGCCCGCTCTGGCGATAGTTGAGGGGAAGGTCGATGCACTCGTCGACGAGGTCTTTCAGGACCTCGTAGTGGTGGAAATCGCTCTCGGCCGCTTCCCGCAGCCGGTGCACCTCGGAGGCGCCGGCCGGCTCCCCCCGGAAAGGCGGGGATCCGGCCGTTGCCCCGTGTTCGAGGATGGACATGGCAGATCCTCTGCACCTCCGGTGATCGTCCCTGGGCGTCTTCTTCATTGTCGTCGCCACGGACGGCGGTCGGCCAGGGGGCTCTTGGTCGATCCGCCGGGTACGACCTGGTCCGTTGACCTGGGGCTCTGGGAAACCGGGGTTCACCAGGTCCAAGATGGGTCCATGGATCTGGTGCCCCACATGGACAAGCTGGGAACGGAGTCGGCCTTCGCCGTGCTGGCCAAGGCCAAGGAGCTGGAGGCCACCGGCCGGCGGATCGTGCATCTGGAGATCGGCGAGCCCGACTTCGCCACCCCGGCCCACATCGTGGAGGCCGCCGTGGACGCGCTGCGTGGCGGGTACACCCACTACGTGCCCTCCCCCGGCCTCCCCGAGCTTCGGCGCTCGGTCAGCGAGTACCTGGAGCGCAGCGGGCGCATGCAGGCGTCACCCGATCGGGTGATCATCGCCCCGGGGGCCAAACCCATCATGTTCTGGACCATCCTGGCCCTGTGCGGCCCGGGTGACGAGGTGCTCTACCCGGATCCCGGGTTCCCCATGTACCAGTCGATCTCCGCTTTCGCCGGTGCCACGCCGGTGGCGGTGCCGCTGCGGGAGGAGAACGGGTTTCGCATTCATCCGGACGAGCTGGCCGAGCTGATCACCCCTCGTTCCAAGCTCCTGATCCTCAACTCGCCTCACAATCCGTGCGGCAGCGCGCTGAGCGAGGCCGACTGCGAAGCCGTCGCCGAGCTGTGCCTGCGTCACGACATCGTCGTGCTCACCGACGAGGTCTACGCGTCGGTCCGTTACGGCGACCGGCACCACAGCGTCCTCGACGTCGAGGGCATGGAAAGTCGCACCGTGCTCCTCGACGGGTGGTCGAAGACGTTCGCCATGACCGGGTGGCGTCTGGGCTTCGGGGTCTTCCCCACCGAGCTCGTCGAACCGATCACCAAGCTGGTGGTCAACTCGGTGTCGTGCACGTCGGCCTTCAGCCAGGTGGCCGCCCAGGCAGCCCTGGAGGGACCGTGGCAACCGGTGGAGGACATGGTGGCCGAGTTCCGCCGGCGCCGCGACTTGATCGTCGCCGGGCTCAACGCCATGGCGGGGATCACCTGCGTCATGCCCGAAGGCGCCTTCTACGCCTTTCCCAACGTGAAGAGCCTGGGGGTGCCCGCCGACGTGCTCCAGCAGCAGCTGCTCGAGGAGGCCGGGGTGGCTTGCCTCGCCGGTACCGCCTTCGGGGAGTGGGGCGAAGGGTACCTGCGCCTGTCGTACGCGTGCTCGGTGAGCGACATCGAGGTCGCCTTGCGAGCGATGGCCGACCACGTGAGCCGGCTCTCGCCCGTGGCCTGACGCCGGCCGACGAGGGGGACGGCCCCCGGGCTGCCCAGTGCCCGTCGGCTACCCGCCGCTGAGGTACTCCGCATCGCTGACGTGGGCACCCCAGTGAGCGTCGCCCTCCGTCACCGACAGGTGGCTCATGAAGTGGTCGGGGGCAGCGCCGTGCCAGTGCTCCTCGCCGTCGGGCGCGTAGACGACGTCACCGGCGCGGATCTGCACCACGGGCTGGTTTCGGGACTGCACCAGCCCTCGGCCTTCGGTGACGAAGAGGGTCTGGCCCAGCGTGTGGGCGTGCCAGGCGGTGCGAGCCCCCGGGGTGAAGCGCACGGTGGTCACGTTGATCCGTGCCGGCGGCTGACCTCGGGCGATGGTGTCGAACCAGACGTCTCCGGTGAACATGTCGGCCGGACCCTTGACCGAGGGCGGTTTGGGGACGACCTCCATGAAGCGCTCCTTGTCCGGTGGCCTCCTCAGGCTAGCCAGA